>NZ_OMPO01000001.1:1500000-1765291 GCF_900292035.1 Blastococcus sp. Marseille-P5729
CAGAGATTGAGCTCACGACCGCGATTCTGCCCGGAGTGCGTCCTGCGGGGCAGTGGAGCGCGCTATCGGGCGATTAGCGTGCCCACCGCCCCGCAGGAGGCATATGCGGAGGGTATGGGATTTGAACCCATGAGGAGTCTCCCCCTGCGCGCTTTCAAGGCGCGTGCACTCGGCCACTATGCGAACCCTCCAGAGGTGCGTCATCTAGTCTCGCACGACCGGCCGCAACGACTCGGGCGGGCGTGCCGCGAGGCACACCCGCCCGAGTCGCACGAATCGGCAGGACTACGAAGACGTGGATCCGCCGAGGACCTCGGCGCTGCACTCCTGGTCGATCGCCGACATCTCGTCGACGTCGTCGTCGGTGCCCTTGGCGGTCGACCCGTCCTCGATGATGTTGTTCAGACCGGTTCGAGAGATCTTGTCGACCATCTTGGGTGCGGCGCAGTCGGCGTACGCCTTGGCCTGCTCCGGCGTCGCCCCCTGCTTCTCCAGCATCTCGACGACCGCCCCGTGGACCTCGGACTCGCTGGGCTTGCTGCACCCGGCCAGGGCTAGCGCGGGAATGCAGCACATCGCGACCGCGGCGAACTTCTTCATACGCATACTTCGATCTCTTTCCTTCAAGCCATAGGCGCACGGCGGCCCAGGGTGCCCTAGGCCTTTCTCACACCGAACACACTAGCGGTAGCCGGAGCTTGACCCGCTCGCTCGGCAAGATGTCGCCCAACGGCTACGTGATCGTCACCTATCCACACGGGTGTGATGTCTGACCAGGCCCATACCGCCGGGTAACAGCGACCTTACGATGGACGGTGATAGTTCCCCTCCCGAGAAACGAGGAACCCGTGGTCTTCAAGTCGACCTATCCAGACATCGAGATCCCCCGCCTGACCGTCGCCGAGATGGCGCTGCGAAAGGCTGACACGGTTCCCGACAAGACGGCGCTGGTCGACGCGGCCTCCGGAGACAAGCTGACCTACGGGCAGCTGAAGACCTACGCCGAGCGGGTCGCCGCCTGGCTCGCCGACCAGGGTTACCGCAAGGGCGACCGCATCATGCTCTGGGCACCGAACATCATTTGGTACCCGGTTCTCTTCCACGGCGTCACGATGGCCGGCTGCGTGGCCACCACCGCGAACTCGCTCTACACCGCTGACGAGATCGCCCACCAGCTGAAGGACTCCGACGCCAAGGCGATCATCACCATCTCCGCCTTCCTGGACCGCGCCAAGGGTGCGACCGCGCAGCAGCCGGTCGACCAGATCGTCGTGCTGGACGGCGCAGAAGGTCACACCGACCTGATGACGATCCTCGGCAATACCGCTCCGGTCCCACAGGTAGACATCGACCCCGCGACCGACCTCGCGGTACTGCCCTACTCGTCAGGCACGACCGGCTTGCCGAAGGGCGTCATGCTGACCCACGAGAACCTGGTCGCCAACGTCGTGCAGTGCCAGCAGATGATGACCACGATGGGCGAGCAATCCGTGGTGCTCGCGGTGCTGCCGTTCTTCCACATCTACGGCCTGACGGTACTGATGAATTTCACCCTCTCGCAGGGCGCCGAGGTCGTCACGATGACTCGGTTCGACCTCGAGGCCTTCCTGCAGGCGGTACAGGACCACAAGGTCACCAAGATCTACGTCGCACCGCCGATCCTCGTGGGATTGACCAAGCACCCGATCGTCGACGAGTACGACCTGTCGTCGCTAGTGTCAATCACCTCGGGCGCTGCGCCTCTCGACGAGAGCCTGGCCCTGGCCGCCGAGGCGCGTCTCGGCGTCCCGGTCATGCAGGGCTTCGGCATGACCGAGCTTTCGCCGGTGTCACATACCGTTCCCGACCCGCTGGCAGGTCAGCTGCCCCGTGGCTCGGTAGGCATCTCGCTGCCGAATATCCTGTGCCGCCTCGTCGACCCGGTCACCGGACAGGACGCCGAGCTCGGCGCCGAGGGCGAGCTGTGGGTGAAGGGCCCGAACGTGATGGCCGGCTACCTCAACAACGAAGCCGCGACCGCCGAGACGATCGTCGAGGACGGCTGGCTGCGCACCGGCGACATCGCCTCGTACGACCCGCAGAACGGCGTGTACATGATCACCGACCGCCTGAAGGAGCTCATCAAGTACAAGGGCTACCAGGTGGCGCCGGCAGAGCTCGAGGCCGTGCTGCTCACTCACGACGAGATCGTCGACAGCGCGGTCATCGGTGTCCCTGACGAGGAGGGTGGCGAGGCACCCAAGGCGTACGTCGTACGCGCCCCCAACAGCTCGCTGACCGAGGAGGACCTCAAGACCTGGGTGGCCGGCGTCGTCGCGCCGCACAAGAAGATCCGGCACGTGGAGTTCGTCGACGAGGTACCGAAGTCCTCGTCCGGCAAGATCCTGCGCAAGGACCTCCGCGCCCGGCACGCGGGAAAGTAGCCGCGGCTCCTCCCGCTCGTCGCACGCGCTCGGGGCCGACGGACTAGGGTTGGCCGCATGAAGGCAATCGTCGTGAACGAGCCGGGAGGGCCCGAGGCTCTCGTCTGGGGCGAGGCCCCGGACCCCACCTGCGCCCCCGACGAGGTGGTGCTGAAGATCGAGGCAGCTGGCGTCAACCGCGCCGATGTCATGCAGCGCAAGGGCTTCTATCCCCCGCCGAAGGGCATCACCGAGATCATCGGTCTCGAAGCCGCCGGCACCATCGTCGAGGTCGGTGACGAGGTGACCGACTGGACGGCCGGTGACCAGGTGTGCGCCCTGCTGTCGGGCGGCGGGTACGCCGAGAAGGTGAACGTTCCCGCCGTCCAGCTGCTGCCGCTGCCCTCGGGGCTCAGCATGGCCGAGGGCGCCGCGCTGACCGAGGTGGTCTGCACGGTCTGGTCGAACCTGTGGGCGCCGTTCTCCACCGGGCGGGTGCAGCCCGAGGAAACCTTGCTCGTGCACGGCGGGTCATCGGGCATCGGCACCATGGCGATCCAGCTGGCCAAGGCGAAGGGCAACCCGATCGTCGTCACGGTCGGAACCGACGAGAAGGCCCGGTTCTGCCGGGATCTCGGCGCGGAGACGATCAACTACAAGGATGAGGACTTCGTCGAGCGGGCCCGCGAGATGACGGCCGGCCGTGGGGTTGACGTCATCCTCGACAACATGGGCGCGAAGTACCTCGACCGCAACATCGACGCCGTTGCCCCTGATGGCCGAATCGTGACGATTGGCATGCAGGGCGGCAATACCGCAGAACTGAAGATCGGGAAGTTGCTGGGCAAGCGGGTCAGCTACAGCGCGACCAGCCTGCGGGGGCGCCCCGTGCACGGCCCGAACGGCAAGGCCGCTGTCGTCGCCGGGGTGACCGAGGACGTCTGGCCGCTCATCAGCTCAGGCGAGGTCAAACCGATCGTCGACAGCACCATGCCGATGAGCGAGGCAGCGAAGGCGCACGAGCGCATGGAGTCATCCGAGCACATCGGCAAGATCATCCTCACGAACTAGAACCCTTACAGAACAGGCCAACTAGTAGTCATGACTGACGAGATCCAGCCCACGGAAACCGCTGCCGAAAAACAGTCCGACAGTGAAGCGCCCCCTTCCGACGAGCAGAAGACCCGCCGCGTCGTCGTGGTCGGCCCCGACGGGCAGCCCATCGGCCAGGTCGATATCGCGGCGGACCAGCAGGGCTCCGAGGACGACGAGAAGTCCGTGACCGACATGGTCGAGCAGCCCGCGAAGGTGATGCGGATCGGCACGATGGTCAAGCAGCTGCTCGAGGAGGTGCTTTCAGCGCCGCGGGACGACGCCTCCCGCCAGCGGCTCAAGGAGATCTACCGCCGCTCGATCACCGAGCTCGAGGACGGTCTCGCCCCCGAGCTGCAGGAGGAGCTCGCACGGCTCTCCCTGCCGTTCACGGACGACGACGCACCCTCGGACGCCGAGCTGCGGATCGCCCAGGCCCAGCTGGTCGGCTGGCTGGAGGGCTTGTTCCACGGCATCCAGACTGCGCTGTTCGCGCAGCAGATGGCCTCGCGCGTCGCACTCGAGCAGATGCGCGGCGGCGGTGGCCCGGCCGCGCTCCCGCCCGGCATGGGGCGGATGATGCCGCCGCAGCAGAACCCTGGCGACGACCACGCCTCCGGCCAGTCCCTGTAAGCCCTAGGTCACCACGTCTCGGCGTCCCTCGTTCCTCGGTCGCTCGCTGGTACTGAGCAACGGCGACGAAGGAGCCGGAGTCGAAGTGACGACCGTGTAAACGACGACCATGCCTCCGGCCAGTACCTGTAAGCCCTAGGTCACCACGTCTCGGCGTCCCTCGTTCCTCGGTCGCTCGCTGGTACTGAGCAACGGCGACGAAGGAGCCGGAGCCGAAGTGACGACCGTGTAAACGACGACCATGCCTCCGGCCAGTATCTCTAGGATCTTCCCTCTCGCCTCGGCTCAAGCGATGAGGGACTCGAGATAGGCGGCGGTGCCGTCGTCCGCGATGTGCCCGATGATTCGGTCCGCGCGCGCCTTCGCGTCGTCGTTGCCGTTCTCGGGAACGATCGCCGTGCCCGCCCACTCGAGCATCTCGAGGTCGTTGGTCATGTCCCCCATGCACACGACGTCCTCGACGGCGATCCCCCACCGGTGCGCGAGCGCGGCGCACGCGCTGGCCTTGGTGACGCCGAGCGCCGTCATCTCGACCAGCCCACTGTCCTCGCTGGACCACGCGATCTCAACCCGGCCTGCGGCGATCGGCTCGAGGAGAGCACCGATCTCGCTGCTGCGCATGTCACGGTCCACCGCCCAGATCTTCGCTGCAGGGAACAGCCCGAAGTCGCCGACCTCGAGGGCTTCCTGGCCGAAGTCGTAGACCTCGATCTGTCGTGGCTCGGAGTACATCGACCGGGGATTCGGCGTGATCCGTGACAGTCCGAGGTGCAGGCCGGGATACTGGCGCGCTACCTCGTGCGCCATCTCACCGACCACACCCGCCTCGATCAGCTCGCAGGCGAGCACGTGGTCGTTGCCGGCGTCGTAGGTAAGCGCCCCGTTGTCGCAGATCGCGATGCCGTCGTAGCCGTGATCGAGCACCGGGGCGAGCAGTCCCGCCGTCCGGCCGGTGGCGACGGCGAACTGGATGCCGGCCGCGCGCACCGCCTGGATCGCCGCCCATGTGCGCTGCGAGACGACTCCGCGGTTGGCGATCGTGCCATCGATGTCGCTGATGATCAGCTTCGGCGTACTCACGACTCCCCGTGTCCCCCCGATCTTGGAATGAAGTGATCGCTGAGCGTTCCAGCATCCCGGGATTGAGCAAAGCCGAAATCCGGGAAGAGATCGGCGATGTAGCGGGTGATGCCGTAGTCGCAGGACGCCGGCGCGAGGTCGTCGGCGGCGGCGAGGACGTCGGGGTGACCGTCGGCCATCGCGACCGCCCGGCCGGACCACTCGAACATCGGCAGGTCGTTGGGCATGTCGCCGAAGCAGAGCACGTCGGCGTGGTCGATCCCGAACCGGTCGCAGATGTACTTCACGCCCGCGGCCTTGCTGACATCGGGCGGGGAGATCTCGACGAACCCGATGCCCGAGTGGGTCACGTAGGCGAGATCCTCCGGCACAAAGGACTTGATCAGCGCGGTCAGCTCGTCGATCGGGTGCCGCTGCGACTCGACGAACACCTTCAGCACCTCGTCGCTCACGACGTCCTCGACGTCGACGTTGATCGACTCATCCATCGAGTAGGGCCACACGAACCCGTGCTCCAGCCGCAGCGGCAGCTCGAAGTCGGCGCCGTCCTCCGCGCCGATGCGGACGTCGTCGACGTGCTCTCGCACCTGCTCGAGGATGCTCAGCGCGAGCTCGCCGCTCATCGACTCCCGATGGAGCAGGGTGCGGCCGTCGTAGACGATTCCGCCCTGACCCATGATCAGCAGCCCCTCCTCGCCGATCTCCGATCGGGTGAGGTCGAGCAGCCGCGGGCCCCGACCGGTCACCGGCACCATCGGGATCCCGCGCGCCTCGAGCCAGTCACGCGTGGCCCGGTGCTCGGGTGACAGGCCATGCCCATGGCAGATATAGGTGCCATCCAGGTCGGTAGCGACGAGCTTGGGCTGCCAGCCTGGTTGCCGCGCAGCCTCCTTGTGCGGCCGCATCACAGCGGCTTGGCGGAGATGACCTCGAGGCCACCAAGGAACGGTCGGATGGCCTCAGGCACACGTACCGAGCCGTCCTCCTGCTGGTGGACGTCGAGCAGTGCCGCGATCGTCCGCGTCACCGCGCAGAGGGTGCCATTCAGCGTCGCCGCGATCTGCGGCCTTCCATCCTCGTCGCGGTAGCGGATGTTCAGCCGACGGGCCTGGTAGGTCGTGCAGTTGGACGTCGAGGTCAGCTCGCGGTATCGCTGCTGGGACGGGAACCAGACCTCGCAGTCGAACTTCCGCGCAGCAGAGGATCCGAGGTCGCCGGCGGCGACGTCAATGACCCGGAACGGCAGCTCGAGCTTGCCCAGGAACTCTTTCTGCCACTCCAGCAGCCGCTGGTGCTCAGCCTCGGCATCCTCGGGCGTGCAGTAGACGAACATCTCGACCTTGTCGAACCAGTGCACCCGGAACACGCCCTTGGTGTCCTTGCCATACGACCCGGCCTCGCGGCGGAAGCACGACGAGAACCCGGCGTACCGCGTCGGTCCGGCGGAAAGGTCGATGATCTCGTCGGAGTGGTAACCGGCCAGCGCCACCTCCGAGGTGCCCACGAGGTAGAGGTCGTCGTTCTCGAGGTGGTAGACCTCATCGGCGTGCGCGCCGAGGAATCCAGTGCCCTCCATCGACTCGGGCCGCACCAGCGACGGCGCGATCATCGGGATGAGGCCGTACGATGCCGCCTGCGCCATCGCCATGTTCACCAGCGCCAGTTCCAGCTGCGCGCCGATCCCGGTCAGGAAGTAGAAGCGGGCTCCGGAGACCTTCGCGCCCCGCGGGAGGTCGAACACCCCGAGGGTGTGGCCGAGCTCGTCGTGATCCTTCGGCGCGAACCCGAAGGACGGGATCTCGCCGACCCTCTCGAGCTCGACGAAGTCGTCCTCGCCTCCGGCGGGAACGCCGTCGATGATCAGGTTGTGCACCTCGGCGTGGGCCGCGCGCAGATCGGCCGCGGCCTGGTTGGCGGCCGACTCGGCGGCCTTCACGTCGGCCGCGAGCTCCTTGGCCCGCGACAGCAGCGCGGGGCGTTCCTCGGCGGTCGCCTTCTTGACCGCCTGGCCGGCCTGCTTCTGCTCGGCGCGCAACGACTCGTAGGCCGACAGCGCCGTTCGCCGCGCCTCGTCGGCGTCCTTCAGCTCATCGGCGGTGGCGGGGTCGATGCCGCGAGCCTGCTGGCTCGCGCGCACCCGCTCGAGGTCGTCGCGTACTACCCGAAGATCGATCACGTGGCGATTCTATTCGGCCCGGTGTGCCTCGTTCCTCGCGTAGCCTGTTGCGCGTGAAGTTCCTCAACGACCTCCAGCCGACCCTGGACCTCACCTATAGCGACGTGTTCATGGTCCCGCGGCGTTCGTCGGTGTCATCACGCCTCGACGTCGACCTGACGACGCCCGACGAGGTGGGCACCACCATCCCGATCGCGGTCGCAAACATGACCGCTGTCGCCGGACGGCGGATGGCCGAGACCGTCGCGCGACGCGGCGGCATCGCGATCCTGCCGCAGGACATAGCGCTGGACGCCGTCCGGGAGATGGTCAGCGAGGTCAAGCAGAGCCACCCGGTGTTCGAGACCCCCGTGACCGTTGCGCCGAACGACGCTGTCACCACGGTGCTGTCGCTGCTGGGCAAGCGCGCTCATGGCGTGGCCGTGGTGATCGACGACGGCAAGCCGGTCGGCATCGTCAACGAGCGGGACTGCGTCGAGGTCGACCGGTTCACCCGCGTCGGCGACGTGATGACGACCAGCATCGTGACGGTCGACAAGGACGCCGATCTCTCCCAGGCCTTCGAGACGATGACTCGCGGCCACCTGCCTCTGGTGCCGGTGCTCGACGGCGATCAGCTCGTCGGCGTCCTAACGCGCAAGGGCGTGCTGCGCTCGGCGATCTACCAGCCGGCCCTCGATCCGCAGGGCAAGCTCATGGTCGGTGGCGCGATCGGGATCAACGGCGACATCAAGGGCAAGGCGGCCGAGCTGCTGTCGATCGGCGTCGACGTCCTCGTGGCTGACACCGCGCACGGTCATCAGGAGAAGATGGTCGAGGTGCTGCCGCAGATCGTGGCTGCGCGCGACGACCATGCAAACAGGACGGGCCGCCAGATCCCTGTCGTAGCAGGCAATGTGGTCACGCCGGATGGCGTCAGCGATCTCGTGAACGCTGGCGCCGACATCCTCAAGGTCGGCGTTGGCCCGGGCGCGATGTGCACGACTCGCATGATGACTGGTGTCGGCCGTCCGCAGTTCTCAGCAGTGCTCGAGTGTGCGCAGGCGGCAAGCGACCTCGGTGCGCACGTCTGGGCGGACGGCGGAGTGAAGTATCCGCGCGACGTGGCCCTCGCGCTCGCTGCCGGCGCGGCGAGCGTCATGGTCGGGTCGTGGTTCGCCGGGACCTACGAGTCCGCCGGCGACCTGGTCGTGGACGTCGACGGCCGGCTCTACAAGGAGAGCTTCGGCATGGCCTCGGCCCGCGCGGTCCGCAGCCGCACCAAGGACCAGTCGGCCTTCGATCGTGCGAGATCCGCCCTGTTCGAGGAGGGCATCAGCCACTCGCGCATGTACCTCGATCCGCAGCGGCCCGGGGTGGAGGACCTGCTCGACCAGATCGTGGCCGGCGTCCGCTCATCGTTCACCTATGCCGGCGCACGCACGATCACCGAGTTCCGCGAGCTCGCCGTCGTCGGCTTGCAGAGCAGCGCCGGGTACGACGAAGGTCGACCGCACACCACCTCCTGGTAGCGACCGGTGGTGGTCAAGATCAGCCGACGCCGGTTCGACCGGCTGGTCAGCGAGGCACTTGACGAGATTCCTCCGGAGCTCACCGCCCGGATGGACAACGTCGTCGTCCAAGTCGCGGCGCGCAACGACGAGGAACCCTCGATCCTCGGGCTCTACGACGGGATCGCGTTGACTGAGCGGCTCAGCGACTACGGCGGTGTGCTGCCGGACACGATCTGGATCTACCGGGAGGCGATCCTCGAGCTCTGCCAGAACGAGGACGACGTCCGCGACGAGGTGCTGATCACCGTCGTCCACGAGATCGCGCACCACTTCGGGATCAGCGACGAGCGGCTCCATGAGCTCGGATGGGGCTGAGGACACACCACGCGGCGGCGACAATCGGGAGGTCGATCACACAGCCGGTATCCGCTCCGTAACGATCCACCCACCTGTTGGGTAACGATCCGGGCGTTCGATCGATCCAGCGTCACCTACCTACAGATAAGTGGTTACATCGATAGGTCGCCTACACGGCGTGACGGGGCCCAGGTGCCGTAGCCCCCGGTTCTGCGGAGGCGCCGCCGATCGGGCTCGTCTTGGCGTGGTGGTCGGTGCCAGAGCGCGCTACGGCCCCGCCACGCAATGGGGTGGTGCTGCCGCCCGACTGAGCGGTCATCGCTTCGTAGGGGTTGTTCCGCGCCGACCGCTGACCTCAAGAAAGGTGGGATTGTGGCGAAGCTGAGCGTCAAGAATGTCTACAAGATCTTCGGACGTCGCGAGCAGGAAGCCGTCAGGAGACTCCAGGAGGGCGCTTCCAAGGAGGACGTGCAGCACCTCGGCACCGCCGCGGTGATCGATGCCTCCATGGACGTCCAAGAGGGCGAGATCTTCGTCGTAATGGGCCTTTCCGGCTCAGGGAAGTCCACATTGATCCGCACGCTGAACGGTCTGTGGAAGCCGTCCTCCGGCAGTGTCGAGATCGACGGCGTCGACCTGGCTACCGCATCGGACGCTCAGCTGCGGAAGATCCGCCAGGGGAAGGTCTCGATGGTGTTCCAGCACTTCGCCCTCTTGCCCCATCGCACGGTGCTGGAGAACGCGGCCTACGCGCTCGAGGTGAAAGGGGTCGGGAAGGCCGAACGCGAGGCGACCGCGGCGCACTGGCTGAAGATGGTCGAGCTGGACGGGTGGGGGGACAAGCTGCCCAGCCAGCTCTCCGGCGGAATGCAGCAGCGGGTCGGGTTGGCTCGCGCGCTCGCCTCCGAGACCGACATCCTGCTGATGGACGAAGCCTTCTCCGCCCTCGACCCGCTGATCCGCCGGGAGATGCAGGAGCAGCTCCTAGAGCTCCAGCGCGACCTCGGCAAGACGATCGTATTCATCACGCACGACCTCAACGAGGCCATGTTCATCGGCGACCGCATCGCCGTGATGCGCGACGGGCGGATCGTTCAGATCGGTACAGCCGAGCAGATCCTCACTGACCCGGCGAATGACTATGTCGCCCAGTTCGTCCAGGACGTCGACCGCACCCGCGTGCTGACGGCCCGGTCCGTCATGGAGAAGCCGGTGAGCCTCGTCCCCTCGGGATTCGGCCCGCGGGGCGCCCTCGATCAGATGCGCCGCACGCAGTCTGCAGGTGCCCTGGTGGTGGCGCGCGATCGTACGTTGCTCGGGTACGTGACCGACGGCGACGCGGTCCAGGCCATCAAGGACAAGGCCGAGCGACTTGACGACTATGTGCGTCTGGATGGCATCCACACCGTGAGCGCCGACACCCCACTGGCGGAGTTGTTCGCTCCCTCGTCGTCCTCGCCCATCCCGCTGGCGGTCGTCGACGACGACAACAGATTGCTGGGCGTCGTACCGCGCATCGCGATCCTTGCCTCCTTGGCTCAGCTCGGCAACACGACCGAGCTGCAGCCGGTCGACGACGACGGCCGGCCGCATGCGCCCGAGCATGGAGCGCTGACGACGGGCTCGATCTCGGTCGCCGAGATCGAGGCCGAGCGCAGCTTCACCGAACCGGCCGACGCCGTCGCCGGGGAGGGGATCTGATGGACCTGCTGAATCCACGAATCCCGTTCGGCGAATGGACCGACCAGGCGCTCGACTGGACGACGACGAACCTCGCGTGGTTCTTCGACCTCGTCAAGGCGATCCTGACCGGCTTCTACGATGCTCTCTACTTCCTGCTCAGCACGCCCATTTACCTGGTGATGATCGCGGTATTCGCCGCGCTCGCCTGGTGGGTGACCAGCTGGAAGCTCGCCGTGTTCACTGTCATCGGGTTCTACCTGATCCGGGCCTTCGATCAGTGGGACAACGCGATGAGCACCATCGCCCTCGTCCTGGTCGCGGTCACGATCGCCCTACTGATAGCCATTCCGCTGGGCATCTGGGCCGCTCGCTCAGATGCTGTATCGCGCCTGATCAAGCCACTGCTCGACCTCATGCAGACGCTCCCCGCGCTCGTCTACCTCGTCCCGGCCATCACGATCTTCTCGGTCGGCATCGCTCCCGGAGCGATCGCGACGCTGATCTTCGCGCTGCCGCCGGGCGTCCGGCTCACCGAGCTGGCGATCCGCGGTGTCGACAAGGAGGTCGTCGAGGCCGGGAATGCCTTCGGCGCCAGCAGGGGGCGCATCCTTCGGCAGATCCAGCTACCGCTGGCGCTACCGACGATCATGGCCGGCGTCAATCAGGTCATCATGCTGGCGCTGTCGATGGTCGTGCTAGCGGGCATGGCCGGCGCCGGCGGGCTCGGCGGCGCGGTCACTGCGTCACTGGCTCGATTGAACGTGCCGCTCGGCGTCGAGGCAGGCCTAGCCGTGGTGATCATCGCGATCTTCCTCGACCGGCTGAGCAACTCGCTGGGCACCCGATGGTCGTACCTGAACAAGCTCGAGAAGCTCAACGCCTAATCCATCCATCCTGACCCGAAAGTAGTAGTTCGGTTGCGGGCAGTGCCCGCTACGAGAGGAGATATCCGAATGTTCAAGCGATCCAAGACGATGGCGGGAATCGCCATGGCCGCCGCGCTGGTCCTGACCGGCTGCGGCGCCAGCAACACTGGCTCCGGTGACGACTCCGGCTCCGGTTCCGACGAGACCGCCACCCAGAGCGAGTGGGCAGAGTGCGACATGACCGAGGGTGTGCAGGACGTCGCTGAGGTCAGCGGTGAGGATGCTGACAAGGAGATCAGCATCGGCGCCTTCAACGGCTGGGACGAGTCTTTCGCGACCGCACATCTGCTGAAGGCAGTACTGGAACAGGACGGCTACACCGTCACCATCGAGCCCTACGACGCCGCGCCCGCCTACACCGCGGTCGCGGACGGATCGATCGATCTCGTCACCGACGCGTGGCTGCCGATCACGCATGAGGACTACCTCAACGAGTACGGCGATCAGATGGAGAGCCTGGGCTGCTGGTACGACAACGCCAAGCTCACGATCGCGGTCAACGAGGACTCGCCTGCCCAGTCCATCGAGGACCTCGCGGAGATGGGTGACGAGTACGGCAACACCATCGTCGGCATCGAGCCGGGCGCCGGACTGACCAAGCAGACCGAGGAGAAGGCAATTCCCGAGTACGGTCTCGACGGCATGACCTTCACGACGTCGTCCACGCCGGCGATGCTCGCGGCGATCAAGGCCTCCCAGTCGAACGGTACCAACATCGCCGTGACGCTCTGGCGTCCGCACTGGGCGTACGACGCGTTCCCGATGCGTGACCTCGAGGATCCGAAGGGCGCCATGGGAGGCACCGAGTTCATCTACTCCTTCGCCACCGATGGCTTCAGCGAAGAGCATCCGGTCGCGTCGCAGATCGTCAAGAACCTGATCCTGAGCGACGAGCACCTGTCGTCGCTGGAGAACATCATGTTCGGCGCCGACAACTTCAACGGCCAGGACAATGACGCGGCGGTCGCGCAGTGGTTGTCGGAGAACCCGGACTTCGCTACCCAGCTCAAGGCCGGCGAGCTCGGCTAAGGCAGCCGAGGAGTCGGCGGTCGCACCCCGCCAGACGGCCTTGCCCGGATGCCGGGATTCCCCCGAGGGATCCCGGCATCCGCCGTTCCACGCCAATGCGCCGGCCACCGGACGCATTATGGTTGGAGGATGCGGACCGACCCGATGCCGAAGATCCCTCGCCAGCTGCCGAAGTGGGAGGACCTCAAGCCGCGGCTCGGCTTTCGCAGCCCCCAGCTCGGCGGGTCAGCGCGGCGACTGTCGCGCGCCACCACGATCGAGGACCTGCGCGCGATCGCGATGCGGCGTACGCCGCGGTCGGTGTTCGACTACACCGACGGCTCGGCCGAGGACGAGTCGTCGCTGCGCCGTTCCCGCGAGCTGTGGCAGGCGGCGGAGCTGAACGCCAACGTGCTGCGCGACATCTCGCAGGTCGACCTGAGGACGATGATCCTCGGCGAGCAGTCGGCGATGCCGTTCGCCCTGGCGCCCACCGGCTTCACCCGGATGATGCACTACCAGGGCGAGACGGCGGTCGGGTACGAGGCCAACAACGCCGGCATCCCGTACGCCCTCTCGACGATGGGGACCACCTCCATCGAGGACGTCACCCGCGTGACGCCCGACATCCCGCGGTATTTCCAGCTATACGTGTGGAAAGACCGCGCCGCGAGCACCGAGCTGGTGGAGCGGGCGCGCGAGGCGGGCTACTCCGCGCTGATGCTGACCGTCGACACGGCGGTCGCGGGCGCGCGGCTGCGCGACGTCCGCAACGGGCTCACCATTCCCCCGCAGCTGTCGGTGAAGACCTTCGCCGACATGGCGCTGCATCCCTCCTGGTGGGCGAACCTACTCACCACCGCGCCCCTGGAGTTCGCCTCGCTCACGAGTTGGGAGGGCACGGTCGCGGACATGATCAACCACATGTTCGACCCGACCGTGTCGTTCAAGGACGTCGAGTGGCTGCGCTCGATCTGGCCCGGCAAGCTCATCATCAAAGGAATCCAGAGCGTCGAGGACGCCAAGGAGTCCTTCGACGTCGGCGCTGACGGGATCATTCTGTCCAACCACGGTGGCCGCCAGCTGTCCCGCGCGCGCCCCCCGCTGCGATTGCTTCCGGAGGTACGCGCAGCGCTCGGCGACGAGCCGGCGGTGTTCATCGACGGCGGCATCATGAGCGGCAGCGACATCGTGACGGCGATCGCGTCCGGGGCGGACGCCGCCTTCGTCGGTCGCGCCTACCTGTACGGGCTGATGGCCGGCGGTCATCTCGGCGTCCGGCGTGCCCTGCAGATCCTGCGCGAGGAGATCTTGCGGACCATGCAGCTGCTCGGAGTCGCGCGCGTCGCCGACCTCGGTCCGCAGCACGTCCGCATCCCGTGAGCGAGACATCGAGTACCCTCGTCGGGTGACCGAGAACGACCCCAAGCTGCCGATCATGATGCTGCACGACCGTCTGCTCGTGCAGGACTCGACCGATGAGGGCGACCGCCGGTCCTCCGGCGGCATCCTGATTCCCGCCACCGCGCAGGTGGCCAAGCGGCTGAAGTGGGGCAAGGTGCTCGGCGCCGGCCCGTCGGTACGCAACGTGAAGGTCGACGACCGCGTGCTGTACGCCGAGGAGGACGGGCACGAGGTCGAGATCCAGACCGAGACCTACGTGATCATGCGCGAGCGCGACGTCCACGCGATCGCCGCGAAGCGGGTTGAGGTGTCGACCGGGCTCTATCTCTGACGGCTAGATGATGCCGCCCTCGTCGGGCTCGGCCTCCAGCGGGTCGATGCCCGCCCAGGAGACGATCCGCGGCCGCTGGCTCGGGTCGCGAGGCACGTCGATCTCGATAACCGAGGCGTTCGGCAGCAGGTTGCGGAAGGCGAACTCCATGCTCACACCATCCGCCCACCGCTGGGTCGCCGTCCGCAGGCAGAAGCCGTGCGCGACCGCCACCACGGAGTCGTCGGAGTCCCCGTGCTCGGCGCGTATGCGGTCGAGCTCGCCAGTCATGCGGCGCAGGACGTCGGCCCCCGACTCGCCGCCCGGCCGGGCGAGGTCGAGCTTCTCGCGCATGTTCCAGTCGGTCGCGAGCGCGTCCATCAGGTCGTAGGCCTCGACGTCCGAGCGCTCAGCCAGATCTCCCAGCTGCACCTCGTGCAGGCCCTCAAGCTCGGTCATGCGCAGCCCGAACGTGCGGGCGAGCGGTGTCGCGGTCTGCTTGGTGCGGACCATCCGCGAGTGGTAGACCGCCGTGATGTCAGCGCTCTGCAGCCGTTCGACGAGCGTCTCGGCCTGCTCCCAGCCGAGATCGGTCAGGTTCGGGCCAGGAATGCCGCACGCGATGACATGGTCGCGGTTGGCCTCGCTCTCGGCATGCCGCACGAGGTAGAGCTTCATCGCGGCTGGCCCCCTTGACGCACTGCTGCAAGCCAGCGTGCGGCCTCGTCGAACGCCTCGTCGGTGGCGTGGTCGGGGAAGCCCTCGTTGCGGCGATCGGCACGCGGGTAGGAGCCGAGGAAGCGGACGTCGGCGCAGATGCGGTGCAGGGCCGCCAGCGCGTCACCCACCCGCGGGTCGGCGATGTGCCCCTCGCACTCGAGGATGAAGTGGTACTCGCCGATCCGCTCCCGCCACGGGCGCGACTCGATGCGGGTCAGGTTGATCGAGCGGGAGGCGAGCTCGGCCAGGACTCCGCTCAGTGCGCCGGGCTGCTCCTGCCTGATGTGGACGACGATGCTGGTGCGGTCGTTGCCGGTCCGCGGTGCGGGCGCCTCGGGCAGGGTGAGCAGCACGAACCGGGTGACCGCGTCCTTGGTGTCCTCGATGCCGTCGGCGAGGATCGCCAGCCCGTGGTTCTCCGCCGCGATCGACGCGCACACCGCGGCGTCGTACTCGCCCCGCGCGACCAGCGCCGCGGCCTCTGCGGTCGAGGTCGTGGTCACCGCGTCGGCGCCCGGCAGGTTCGCACCGACCCACGCCCGCACCTGCGCGTGTGCGTGCGGGTGGCTGACCAGCGTGCGGACGTCGTCCAGGCTCTTGCCGCGTGCGGCGAGGACGAAGGACACCGGGAGGAAGACCTCCCGGACGATCTGCAGCGGGTCGCCGACGACCAGCTCGTCGGTCGTGGTCGAGACCGGGCCTTCGACGGAGTTCTCGATCGGCACCAGGCCGTAACGTGCCTCGCCGGAGCGGACCGCCGCGGTGACCGCCGGAACACCCGGGCACGGCAGCAGGACGGCCTCGCTCACCCCGGGGATGCTCAGCAGCGCTTGCTGCGCGAAGGTACCGGCGGGGCCGAGGAAGGCGTAGGAGTCAGGCACCCGTCGAGCCTATCCGCCGCCTGCGGCTCTGGGATGACGGTCTCGTGAACGCCCGCGGTGCCCCGATGTCGCCGGCGCCGGCGTGGTGAGGTCAGTAGCCCTCGGCCGGGTCCACCCGGTTGCGCAGCTCGGCACCGGCAAGATAGCGGCGCAGGTTGTCGCAGAACAGATCCGCCACCCGCTGTTCCTCGCCGTCGTCGAGCGCTGCGGTGTGCGGGCTGACGATCACGTTCGGCAGGTCCCACAGCGGGCTGTGGGCATCGAGTGGCTCGCGCTCGAACACGTCGAGAGCCGCCGAGCCCACCTGTCCGCTGCGCAACGCGTCGATCAGGGCCGTCTCGTCAATGACCGACCCCCGGCCGACGTTGACGAGGTGCACCCCCGGCTTGCAGGCGGCCAGCACGTCGGCGTCCACCAGATGCTCCGTGCTGGCCGTGCCGGGCAGCGTCACCACGAGGTGGTCGGCCTCGGCGGCCCGTTCGCGCAGCTCGTCGGTACTCACTATCTCGTCGAAGTGCTCGACCGGCTCGACCGTCCGCTTGACGCCGATCGTTCGCATGCCGAGGGCCCGAGCCCGGTACGCGATGGCCGTGCCGATCTCGCCCGCGCCTACGATCAGGCAGGTGGCGCCGTTCAGCTGCCGGGTGGCCCGCCGGTCGGGCCAGACGTGCGCTTCCTGGTCTCGCCGTAGGCGCACGAGATCCTGAGACCCCGCGAGCATGCCGAACACTGCGAATTCCGCGAGGGACGACGCGTGGACCCCGGCCGACGTCGTCACGGTGACCCGTTCGAGCTGGTGCGGTGACAGGTCCGCTGCGAGGACCATCGCTCCCGCCCCGGCCTGGACGGCGTGCACCCACCGCAGCCGCTCGTTCCGGGAGACCAGCCGCGACAACCCGGACGGCTGCAGCTCCGGTATGCCGTAGACGATCTCGGCGTCCGCGAGGTAGTCGAAGAACGCCGCGCGCTCCTGGTCGGTGCGCTCTCGCGCCGGCGCGCCGTGGTGGTCGCCGAGGTAGCGCTCTCCCGGGAACTGCTCCCGGTCGTAGACGACCTCGACACGGTCGTCGACCAACCGGATCTGCTCGACGAGCGCCTCCGTCATCGGGACGGCGATCGTCACCTGCACCTGGGCACTCATCCGCTCATCCTTCACGGGCGACGTCACGGTCGCGGGGCAGGACGGCGACGTAGATCTCCTCGCCGTCCGGCACGCGTACGAAGATCATCGAGGTCCCACCGAGGTCCCCGGCGTACTGCAGGACCCCCTCGCGCTCGATGCGGTTGGTGGTCTCCGGTGAAAGCCCGGTAACCGCGATGTACTGGCCCGGATCGAGCAGCTCGATGATCGTGCGTCCATTGCGGCCCGACTTCGGACGGGCGAGCACCTTGACCGGCGTCGTCATCCATTCGTGCGACTCGAGGACCCTCCGCGCCTTACGGCGATAGGTGAACCCGATCAACGAGGCGGCGCCGATCGAGCCGCCGAAGAGGAACAGGAAGCCGCCGAGGAAGGCCCACGCGCCGCGCCAGGAGATGAGCACGATGCCGATCCCGATGAGCGCCCCGGCAATGATCAGCGCGCCGATGAACGCGCGGTCCTTGGCTTTCTCGTGCCGGGCCGTGCGTTCGTCGTCCGCCGCTGGGCTCACGCGCTGGTTCCCGGCTGCAGCATCGCCAGCGAACGGCACCGCGCGAAGTACTCCAGCTCCCCCTTGCGCGGACGAACCAGGATCGCGGTGTCGTCACCGAGCTCGCCGACGTACTCGATCACGTTGCTCGACTCGATCTCGTCACGCAGCTCGAGCGGGTAGCGCGCCATCGCGATCCGGTACTTGCCGTCCTTGGTGTCGACGAGGGTCTTGTCGCGCTCGCCGTACGCGTCGTCCACCACCATCTTCACCACGAGCTTCTGCCAACCGGTGCGGCGCAGCTTGTTCCACCTCGAAAGCTCCCGGAACATCAGCATCGACAGCACCAGGAGCGCGACGCCGACGACGACGAAGATCCAGCCGAGAATGTCGCCCATGGTGCTGTCGAGCCCGGCGATGAACAGCACGCCGATCAGCAGCATCGGGGCGCCGGCGACGAAGGGCCCGACCGCGAACCGGGAGTTGATGGGGCCGTTCACTAGTCCTCCTCCTGCCGGACGATCGCGCGGGCGACCACCGTGGTGATTCCCGGGTCGAACACGCTGGGAATGATGTAGTTGGGGTTCAGCTGGCGGTGGTGTTCGGCCAGCGCCATGCTGACTCGCCCGACTCCCGGCGGGTAGGCCATCGAGATATCGTCGCGGGTCGTCAGCGGATCGGTACCGGTGCGCAGCCGCACGGTGAGGGAGTAGGACCCGGTGGTCGCTCGTGCGCGGTGCGCCAGCAACGAGGTGTTGGCGTTGGCTTTCGACACGCTGCCCAGTCTCCCATGCAGCGGGCTCGAGCGTGGTCACGGTGTTGCTGACCAGCTCGGGCGGCTGGCGGCTATAGGTGCAGGATCATCTGGCGCTCGAGCCCCGAGCGGGGCTCGGGCAGGTCGTGGACGCGGCCGGTGAGCGCGAACCCGGCCGACTCGTAGAGCCGCTCAGCGGCGGTGCCCTCCTGCATGACCCAGAGCGTCACGGCCGACGCGCCCTGCTCCCGGGCATGCGCGATAGCCGCCGTGAGCAGCTGCCGGGCGACCTCCCGACGGCGAGCCTGAGGCGCGACCCAGAAGCCGGCCAGGTCATAGTGGCTCGCGTCGGCCTCCGCGTCCCAGCTCGGCGGACCCACGGTGGCCACCCCGACGTCCCCGCCGCCACGGACGGCGAGCAGGACGGCGCGCGCCGGGTCGCTCAACCGCTTGCGCCAGTCGTTCTCGTGACGTGAGCTCTCCTGGTCGTAGGAGTGCCAGAAGGCCTCCGGCGCATCGGCAAGCGCGCGCAGCCTGATGTCGCGGAAACGCTTCCACTGTGGCGGGGTGCAGCGGGCAATGCTTACGTCACTCACGAGCCTGAGGCTATCCCGAAGGCCGGTGCTGGGAGAATGGTTTGGTGATCGAAGCATCTGCTGGCCGCCGCGCGCTGCCCATGTGGCTGTCCATCGTGGCCGTCATCGCGCTGGCTGCGAACCTGCGCGTCGCGGTGAGCTCGGTCGGCGCGCTGCTCCCGGACATTCGGGAGGCGAACTCGCTGGGCGGCTTCGGGACCGGTCTGCTGACCGCGCTGCCCCCGTTCTGCTTCGGCGTCATGGGCCTCGCCGGCCCAACCGTGGCCCGCCGCATCGGGCTGCACCGGACGGCGCTGCTGAGCGTGCTGCTGATTACGACCGGCCAGGTGATCCGCGCCGTCGTCCCCGGGGCGATCTGGCTGTTCGCAGGATCGGTCATCACCCTCGCCGCGATCGCACTGGGTAACGTGATCATGCCCAGCATCCTGCGCGAGATGTTCCCCGCCAGGATCGCGGGCATGACCGCGGCGTACACCGTCGTGATGGCGACGATGCAGGCGAGCGTTTCGTTCGTGACGATCCCGCTGACCGACGCTCTCGGTGGTGATTGGCGTCTCGGCATCGGCATGTGGGCGGTGCTCGCGCTGATGGCCGTGATCCCGTGGCTGCCGATGGCGCATCACGAGGCCGCGCCCTCCCGATCCGGCGTACACCGGCTGCCGCTGGCCACCATCGCCCGGGTGCCGAAGGGCTGGGCGCTGGCCCTGTTCTTTGGCGTCCAGTCGCTGAATGCGTACTTCTCCTTCGGCTGGTACCCGACGCTGCTGCGCGATCAGGGCCTCCCTCAGGGGTACGCGGCGGCCCAGGTCGGATTCGTGTCGATCGCCGCCACGGTTGCGACCATTTTTGCCCCGGGGCTGCTGGACCGGATGCGCCGTCCGGCGCTGCTGACCTGGGGGCTGTTCGCCTGCAACATCGTCGCCTACCTCGGACTGTGGTTGGCACCGACCACCGCCACGACCGTCTGGTCGCTGATCATCGGGACCGGTCAGACCTACTTCACGATCGCGCTGTACGTGGTCAACCTGCGGGCGGACACGACGACCGGGGTGCTGTCACTGTCAGGGTTCATGCAGTCGGTCGGCTACCTGGTCGCCGGCAGCGGACTGCTGCTGCTGGGGACCGTGCACGGCGGCAGTACCGAGTGGGGCGGCGTGATCCTGGTGATGATGCTGCTGAGTGCGGTCCTGCAGGTGTTCGCTCTCGTCAGCGTGGGACGGTGGAGCATCGAGAAGGAGCTCGCGGCACGCGACCTGCTGCCGAGCGAGCTGGCGCCGGCCGACCGGGGCGAGGGCAGGTAGGACGAGACGTGATTAGCGGAGCTGGTGTGGCTCGTTCGAGCCCTTGATGGCCCCGTAGGCGGCGACGCCGACCAGCACCACCGCGGCGGTGACGCCGAGCCAGAACAGGGTCTTGATGACAAACCCGATCACCGAGAGCGCGATGAGCACGGCGACGATTGCGAGCAGCACCTTCATGCCGGGTCAACGCGCGTGGGAGACCGGTAGTTCCCGAAGTTGTCCTAGGGTGCAGGTCGGGGGATTCGTCCGGACCGGGAGAGCGCATGAACGACCAGCCGTTGCGGCTGCGACCGATGACCCTCAACGATCTCCCCATGGTCGCGACGTGGATGCGCCGACCGCACGTTGCGGAGTGGTGGAGCGATGACCCGACCGGTGAGCTGGCCGACATGAGCAACGAGCTGCGCGCCGGTGGGCCGACCGTCTACTGCATCATCGAGCTTGACGACCGGCCCGTCGGCCTGCTGTTCCGCTACCGGATCGACGCCTACGGCGAGTATGTCGAGGAGCTGGCCGCAGCGAACGTCGATCTGCCCGAGCGCGCCTGGAGCATGGACTACCTGATCGGCGAGCAGGACGTCGTCGGCCGCGGCGTCGGGACGGCGATGGTCCGCGCGGCGTGCGAGGACCTGTGGCGTAGCGACGACAGGGCCAGCTGCCTGCTGGTTCCGGTGCACGCCGACAACGTGCGGTCCTGGCGAGTGCTGGAGAAGTGCGGGTTCACTCGGCTTCCGGGCGTCTTCGAGATGGAGCCCGACACCGCGGCGCACGACGGGCGACACGTCGTCTACTCGCTGATGCGCCCCGACCCCTGACGCCGGCGCCCTGACCCGCGAGGTCCCGACCGGCCGCGACCTGGCCGGCGACGGCCTGACCGGTCCGTCAGCTGCGGACCGTGATGTCCACCAGCCGACGCGCGACCTCCAGCGCCGGTTCGCGGTAGACGGTCTGCCCGATTCGGGTGCGGCGGTCGATCAGATCCTCGGCGGTGATCGCGAGCTCGTGCTCCAGGGCCCATACGAGCTCAGCGCGCAGCACCGGCAGGTGCGGCACGACCCGCTCGCGCAGCTCCGGGCGGGAGGCTGCGAGCGCCATCACCTCGTGCGCCTCGATGCCGTAGCGGTGGATCAGTCGCTGGTCCATCCCGAGCGCCGACAGCCGCCGAAGGGAGGCTGCACCGACGAGGGGCAGATCGCGCGTCTGGCACTCCCCGGCCCAGAGCATGTTCGCTGAGATCAGCCGGTCGACGGCGTCCTCGGCCATCCGCCGGTAGGTCGTGAGCTTGCCGCCCAGGACGGTGACCGAGCCGGCGTCGGACACCACGACCGCATGCCGCTTCTCCAGGTCGCCGTGCTTGTCACCGGCCAGGATCGGTCGAACGCCGGCGTACCGGCCTACGACGTCCTCGATCGTCAGATCGACGGCGAGCGCCCGGTTGATCGTCCCGAGCAGACCGCGCAGGTCGTCGTCCGAGACGGCGATGTCATCGGGCGAGGTGGCCTCGGTGTCCGTCGCGCCCACGAGCACCAGGTCGTCGGACTGCGGGATGGCGAACACGACGTCGTCCGGCCGCGGGGAGATCGGGACCGCGAGGGCGGTTCGGGGGCGGCCGAGGGTCGCAGCGGGAACCAGCAGGTGCACGCCCTTGCGGTAGCCCAGCCGCAGCGCAGGCTCCAGCTCCGATGCCCACACGCCCGCCGCGTTGACGACGTGGTTTGCCCGGATCGTCAGCGGATCACCGGTCAGGTGGTCGACGCAGTGGACCTGGCCATCCTGGATCGCGCGCGCCTCGACCCGGGTGAGGATCGTGGCGCCGTGCTCGGCCGCGGTACGAGCGACGGCAATCACCAGGCGCGCGTCGTCCTCGAGCTGGGCATCGAAGGACAGCACTGCACCACTGAGGCCCTCGCGACTCAGGCCGGGGAACAGCCCCTCGGCTTCGGCGGCCGAGACCTGGCGCGGCGGCGGCAGGACGGCCGAGCGCAGCCCGGTGACGCGGCGCACCAGATCACCGGCGTGGAAGCCCAGCCGGGTCAGTCGCCGGGTCCGCTTGGAGGTGTCCGGCAGCTCGGGGACCAGCATCGGCATGGCGCGGACCAGGTGGGGCGCGATGCGCTGCATCAGGAGGGTCCGCTCCGCCGAGGACTCGACCGCGAGGCCGACGCCGCCGCCCGCCAGGTACCGGGTGCCGCCGTGGATCACCCGGCTGGACGCGCCGCTGGTGCCGCTCGCGAGGTCATCGCGCTCGACGAGGACCACGCTCAGGCCGCGCGTCACGGCGTCCAGCGCGACGCCGACGCCGGTGATCCCGCCGCCAATCACGACCAGGTCGACCTCGGGGCTCTCGGTGAGCGCGCGGATCTCCTGCGCGCGACGGGATGCGGAAAGTGATCCAGGGATCTCAGACACGGGTGCCTCGACAAGCTCGCGGGGAAGATACCTCGAATCTATGCGGCGTCTGCGCGATTCCGGCGGAGGCTGCCCGACCGCGACCCGTTTTTGGGACGAAGCGCTCGCTGAGCGAACGCTTCATTCCAGAAACGGGGTGACTATGCTCGGCGGGTGAGCGAATCCCCCGCGCCGTACGTCGACAGCGAGGTTGGCCGGCTGCGCACCGTGCTGCTGCACCGACCGGGGCCGGAGCTGTCCCGCCTCACTCCCCGCAACAACGACGAGCTGCTGTTCGATGGCGTCCCGTGGGTCAGCCGGGCGCAGGAGGAGCACGATCAGTTCGCCGACGTGCTGCGCTCCCATGGGGTGGAGGTGCTGCTGCTGACCGACCTGCTCACCGAGGCGCTGCAGGCACCGGCGGCCCGCGAGGCCGCGATTGCCGGCGTGCTCGCCGATCCCCGGCTGGGTGATGATCTGGGGCGGGTCGTACGCGATTATCTCCAGACGCTCTCGGCGGCTGAGCTGGTGGCTGCGCTGATCGGCGGCGTCTCGAAGACCGAGCTGCCAGGCGGCCGGGGGATCGCGTGGGCGCTGATGGACGCGCATGACTTCGTCGTCTCGCCGCTGCCGAACTGCCTGTTCACCCGCGACTCGTCGGTCTGGCTGCGTGGTCAGGTGGCGGTCACCTCACTCGCCCTCGAAGCGCGCCGGCGCGAATCGACCCTCACCGGCGTCATCTACGCTCACCACCCGCGCTTCGCGCTGGCCGACACGCTGTTCACCCCGGACCTGGAGCCATTGGAGGGCGGCGACGTCCTGCTGCTGGCTCCCGGCACGATCGCGGTCGGCGTGGGTGAGCGGACGACGCCGGCCGGTGCCGAACGGCTGGCGCGGCAGGCCTTCGCGCGAGGGCTGGCCGAGACCGTGCTCGTCGTCCCGATCGCCCAGGACCGGGCGACGATGCATCTGGACACCGTGTGCACGATGGTGGACCGCGACGCGATGATCGTCTATCCGAACATCGCGGACTCGATGGTGGCCTATCCGCTGACCGCACCCGAGGGGCCGGACCAGCCGCTGCGGGTGGGCGGCGTCCGTCCGTTCCTGGAGGCCGCGGCCCAGGCGATGGGAGTGGATCGGGTCCGCATGATCGAGACCGACCTCGACCCGATCGCCGCCGAGCGAGAGCAGTGGGACGACGGCAACAACACCCTGTGTCTGGCGCCCCGACTGGCGGTGGCCTACGAGCGCAACCATGCGACGAACGCCGCCCTGGAGGCCGCCGGCATCGAAATCATCGAGATCGCCGGGTCGGAGCTCGGTTCCGGACGCGGCGGACCGAGGTGCATGTCCTGCCCCATCACCCGCGACCCGTACTAGGCGCTACGACGTCGGGTAGATCGTCACTTCGGTCGCCTTGATGGTGAAGGTGACCTGAGTGCCCGGCGTCAGATCGAGCTCGGCGAGCGCCTGCGGGGTGACATCGGCGATCAGCGAGCCGGCGCGCAGCCGGACCCGGTCGCCCTGTGGCTCGATGGCAGTCACCGTCACCGGCAGCGAGTTGCGGGGACTGCCCCCTGGCGCGTCGCGGAACACCGACACCGCCGCAGGTCGGAAGACCGCGACGGCCTGCGCGCCGTTCGCCGGCGTCAGACCATCGACCATCCCGCGCACCTCGCGCCCGTCCGCGGTCCGGACGCCGCCGTCCACCCAGGACCCCTCGAGCATGTTTAGCCCCGCGATCCGGGCCGCGAACGCGCTGCGCGGCTGCGCGAGGACGTCGTGCGCCGACCCTTCCTCGATGACCTTCCCCTCGCCCAGGACGACGATCGTGTCGGCCAGCATGAGCGCATCGAGCGCGTCGTGCGTGACGATCACGGCCGTGCGGCCCTCCAGCACCCGGCGCAGCACCTGCCGAAGGGCGGGGGTCACATCGACGTCGAGGGCGGCCATCGGCTCGTCGAGCAGCAGCAGACCGGGGTCGGCGGCGAGCGCCCGCGCGATCGCCGCCCGCTGCGCCTGTCCGCCGGACAGCTGCGCCGGCTTGCGCTCGGCGAGCTCCGGGATGCCGACCTGTTCGAGCCAGTGCCGCGCGGCGGGGTGCGCCTCGGACCGTCGTACGCCGCGGCTGCGGGGCGCGAACGCGACGTTCTCGAGCACGCTCAGGTGCGGGAACAGCAGCGGATCCTGCGCGAGGGTGGCGATGTGGCGGTTGTGCGGCGGCACGAGGATGTCGCGGCCGTCTGCGCCGAGCCGGGTCAGCACGTGACCGTCGAGGCTCACCTCGCCGGTGTCGGGGCGCAGCAGCCCGGCGGCGATGCCCAGGATCGTCGACTTCCCCGATCCGTTCGGGCCCATCAGCGCGACCGTCCGCCCTGCCGGGGCGGTCAGGTCGACGTCCAGGCCGCGCTCGGCGAGCGTGGCACGCAGCCGCAGCGTCATACCGAGCTCCTGCTCTGCCGCGCGAGGCCGATGACGAGGACCGCGCCGACGACGAGCACCAGCGAGAGCGCTACCGCTGCGTCGGCGTCGGTCTCCCGCTGCAGATAGATCTCCAGTGGGAGGGTGCGCGTCACCCCCTGCAGGCTGCCGGCGAAGGTGATGGTCGCGCCGAACTCGCCCAGCGAGCGCGCAAAGGCCAGGACGGCGCCGGAGACCAGCCCAGGCAGCACCAGCGGCAGGGTCACCCGCCGGAACACCGTCGTCGGACGGGCGCCCAACGAGGCCGCGACCACCTCGTAGCGGTGGCCGGCGGTCCGCAGCGCACCTTCCAGGCTCACCACCAGGAAGGGCAGGGCCACGAAGGTCTGTGCCAGGACGACGGCCGTCGTCGAGTAGGCGATCTGGAGGCCGAGCACGTTGAAGGTCTCGCCGAGCAGACCCTTGCGCCCGAAGGTGTACAGCAGCGCGATGCCGCCGACCACTGGCGGGAGCACGAGCGGCAGCAGTACCAGCGAGCGGACCAGCCGCTGCCCGGGGAAGTCGGCGCGGGCCAGCACGACGGCCATCGGGACCCCGAGGAGGATGCACAGCAGCGTGCTGGTCGCCGACGTCCGAAGGCTCAGCAGCAGCGCCGCCGTCGAGCTCTCGGAGGTGATGAGCCCGAGGAAGTTGGTCCAGTCGACCCGCAGCACCATAGCCAGCAGTGGGAGCAGCACGAACGCTGCTCCCACTGCCGCAGGGACGAAGATCCATCTGGGGACGCCGACGTCGCGCCCCGCCCCCACCCGGTTCAGGGCGCCCCGAATCCGGCCTCGCTCAGCACTTGCTGGCCTTCCTCACCGGTGACCAGGTCGATGAACTCCTGGGCAAGATCGGCGTGCTGAGAGTCCTTCACCTCTGCGATGGGGTACCTGTTGACGACGGCGTCCGACTCCGGGAAGTCGATGGCTTCGACCTTGTCACCGGCGCTCTTTGCGTCCGTGACGTACACCAGGCCGGCGTCCGCCTCGCCCGAGGTCACCTTGGTGAGGACGTCGGTCACGGACTGCTCCTCGCTCACCGGCTTGAGGTCCAGCCCGGCCGATTCGGCGACCTTCTGAGTGGCTGATCCGCACGGCACCTGCGGGGCGCAGATGACGAGGTTCAGGCCGTCCTTGGCGAGGTCCTGCAGGGAGGCGACGCCGGCCGGGTTGTCCGGCGGTACGGCGATCGTGAGCGTGTTCGTGGCGAAGATCTTCGGCTCGCTGCCGTTCAGGCCGTCGTCGGTCAGCTTCTTCATGTTGTTCTCGTCAGCCGAGGCGAAGACGTCGGCCGCGGCGCCGCCCTGGATCTGGGCGACCAGGTCCGACGACCCGGCGAAGCTGAATTGGAGCGTCACACCTTCGTGCTCGCTCTCGAACTGCTTGCCCAGCTCCTCGAAGGTGGACTTCAGCGAGGCGGCGGCGAAGACGGTCAGCGTGACGCTGTCCGCGGATCCACCATCGCCCGAGCCGTTGCCGGAGTGGTCCTCGTCGCCGCCGCACGCTGCGGTGGCGACGATGACCACCGCTAGAAGCAGGATCCAGAGTCGTCGCATGTGTCCTCCCATAGCCACCAACGGACATTCAGCTGCGGCTGATTCACGACAATATCACCGCACTTGCGAAGCGGTTTTCGGGTTAGCGAGAGGGCATGCACCGAGCGGGAGGACATTAATCCCCTCCCGCTCGCCGTAATCCCGCTCGCTCAGGGCAACCCCTCTCGCGCGGCAGCGCCTTCCCCGCGCCGGCAGCCATTAGATTGACCGGGATGCCCCAGCCAGTTGAGACACCCGACCCCCAGGCCCGGACGCCGACCGAGGTTGACGCGATCGCCGACGGCTATCTCGACGACCTGCTACAGCTCAGCCCGATCGAGGCCACCCGCCAGGGCCTGCCGACCCGTCAGGACGAGTACGACGACTACTCCCCCGCCGGCATCGCCGCCAAGACCGATCTGGCGCGCACGGCACTGGCGAGCCTGGAGCGCGCCGAGCCGTCGGACGACGTCGACGTCGTCACTGTGGCGGCGATGCGCGAGCGGCTCGGCCTGGAGATCGAGCGTGCCGACGCGCGGCTGACCGCCGGGGCGCTCAACAGCATCCACTCGCCCTTCCAGTGGCTGCGCGACACGATCGACCTCATGCCCACCGCGCACGACGACGACTGGGCGATGATCGGCCGTCGCTTGCAGAGCCTGCCGTCCGCCTTCGATCACTACTTCGAAGGACTTCGATATGCTGCGGACGGCGGAGTCCGTGCGGCCCGCCGGCAGGTCCAGGCCTGCATCGACCAGGCCCACTCACTGACCGCTCCCGACGGCTACTTCGCCACGCTGGTTGCAAACTCGAGCGCAACCGGCACGGCGCACGACGAGCTCCGCCGCGGCGTGGAGGCCGCAGCGACCGCCTACCGGACCGCGGCGAGACGACTCACGGAGGAGTGGTTGCCCGCCGCGCCCGAGCGCGACGCGGTCGGGATCGAGCGGTATCAGCTCGAGTCGCGGGTGTTCCTGGGCGAGAGCATCGACCTCGCGGACGCCTACGCCTGGGGCCAGGAGGAACTCGCGCGGATCACGTCGCTGATGCAGCAGACCGCCGAGCAGATCCAGCCCGGCGCCACGGTCGGTGAGGCGATCGACGCGCTGGACGCCGACCCCCGCTACCAGCTGCACGGCACCGATGCGCTGATGGCCTGGATGCAGCACAAGGCCGATGAGGCCATCGACGTCCTGAACGGCGCGCACTTCGACATCCCCGAGCCGGTACGGCGGATCGAATGCCTCATCTCGCCGAGCAGCTCCGGTGGTGTCTACTACACCGCGCCGTCCGAGGACTTCTCCCGCCCGGGCCGAATGTGGTGGTCGGTGGGCAAGAACACGACCCGCTTCGTCACCTGGCGCCGGCTGACCACCGTCTACCACGAGGGCGTGCCCGGTCACCACCTGCAGCTGGGCCAGACGGTCTACCGGGCCACCCTGCTGAACCGGTGGCGGCGGATGGGCTGCTGGGTGTCCGGGCACGGCGAGGGCTGGGCGCTATACAGCGAGTGGCTGATGTCCGAGCTGGGCTACTTGAACGATCCGGCGTACCGGATGGGCATGCTCAACTCGCAGTCGCTGCGCGCCACGCGGGTGGTGCTCGACATCGGCATCCACTGCGGGTTCGAGGCACCCGCGGAGGTCGGCGGTGGGCGCTGGAGCTTCGGTAAGGCGTCGGAGTACTTCGCGGCCAAGGTGCACATGGCGGAGGGTTTCCGGCGCCGCGAGCTGGTCCGCTATCTCGGGTGGCCGGGCCAGGCCCCGTCCTACAAGATCGGCGAGCGGGCCTGGCTGCAGCTGCGCGAGGAGAACCACCGCCGGGACGGCGCCGCCTTCGACCTGAAGGCCTTCCACCGCCGCGCGCTCGACATCGGCTCGGTCGGGCTCGACACCTTGCGCCGCGCCCTCCTCCCCTGAGGTCCTCCCTCGCTAGCTCGCGTGTGAGACAGGGCAGCCAGGCGCCTGCTTCGGGAAGCTGCCGAGCTCGGCCAGCGGCGGAACGCCGGTCTTCTTGTAGTAGGTGAAGCTGCGGTCGTCCTGGGCCTTCTTGGGCCGGCGCCGCGCCGGCATCCGCGAGAGCACCTTGCCGCGCAACTTCAGCGCACCACGCGAGATGAGCTCGACGGGCTTGGGTGGGGCGTCGTACCGGAACGCCGCGCGCAGGGGCTGGTCCATGATCGACCGGGCGAACAGGTCGATGAGCGGGCGCACCGGCTTCGGGTAGAAGGACGCCATGAGGTCCTTCGTCGCATCAGCGACCCGGCGGCCGCCCTCGTCGAAAGCGAAGTGCTCGGCCTCGTAGGCATCCAGCGCGGCACAGAATTCCTGCCAGGTCTGCGGGATGTCCTTGATGTTCATGTGCCGCCCCAGCGTGCGGTAGTAGTTCGCGGTCGCGATCTTCTCCTGCTCCATCATCGGGCGGTAGCCGTAAGCGTCCATCCAGCGGATCGGCGTCGCGACGAAGGTGCACAGCACGTAGCGCATGTCGTCATTGGAGATCTCGTATGCACCGTGCATCTGATTGATTCGGCGGATCGCCGTGCGTGCATCCGGGTGCTCGAAGCCCTTCAGCAGCGGCTCCTCCAGCAGGATCGAGGTGTCGTCGTAACGCTTCTGCGCGCGCTCGGTGAATTCGCCGGTCGTGTCGAGCAGCCCTCCGACCGACGGCACAGCATAGGTGCGGTAGAGCGCGAACGACAGCGCCTGCAGGGTGTCCCACGGAAATTCGTGCATGGAGGAGATGCGCAGGATCTCCAGCCAGTCGGTCTGCGGATCGAGTGTGGCGATCTTCTTCTGCCAGTGGTCGCGCGTGAGCATGGCCGGCCTCCAGGTCGGGGTGGATTGAGCAATGAGAGCAACAAACTGATCGGTGTGTCAACTAATCACGGAAAGTGCAGGCGGCGGGCGTCAGATTGTTCGGCCTGAGCGCGCCCCACATCCGCCGCAAGCCACTCGACCGGTTCAGCGACGTGCTGATGCCCGGACGCCGAGGTGTGGACCGGCGTCCTGCCAACCGCACTGTCCTACCGCGAGCCGCAGACCGCGGCCGAGAGCACAGTCGCGGAGGTGTCGGCGTCGGTGCGCCGGCTGGTGGAGCGCTCTATCGAAGCGAGACCTGGCGACCGATGACACCCGCGCGGGCGCGGCGCTCGGCCTCGTTCAGCGGCTCGTCGCTCGCCATTGCCTTCTCGAGCTTGGCCTGCATGTCGGCGGTCGGCTTTTCGAACTCATCGGGATGCGCGTCGATCGAGACATCCCACACGGGCACGAGGACACCGTGGCCGCGGAACTGGCCGGCGAAGCGAGTGCCCTCGCCGAGGTTCAGCTCACCGGCGGCCGACAGCCGGGCCAGCGCGTCGAGCAGCTTGTCCTCGTCGTACGGCATCGGCCACCGCACGTGCGCCTTGGGCCCGGGCGCGCACCAGTAGGCCGCCTCGACACCCTGCAGCCGCACCGTCGGGAAGACCGTGTCGTTGGCGCGTTCCATCGAGGCGCGCACCTCCGGGGGCTGCCGGTCGGCGTCCACCAGCCAGAACGAGAAGTCGTCGTGCACGGTGACCTCGAGCGGGTCGTCGGTGAGGATGTCGGCGAGCGTCGGCCCGTCGAGCGGCGCGAACTCGATCGGCAGCAGGTCGCCCGGCTGGGCGTCGAGCGCTCGCAGCAGCGCGTGCGCGATGTCCCGCGAGGGGTCGGACGACGGAATGGTGGTCTGCGCCGCGACGAAGATCGAGTCGTCCTCGCGCACCATCGCCGGCACCGCCATCGGCAGCACGGTGGCCAGGGTGATCTCGCGGTCCGTCCCGTCCTTCAGCCTCAGCGGGGCGGTGGCCGCCGGCACCAGCTCGCGCAGAGCAACCCAGTCGCACTCGCTCGGCGTCCCCTCGAACGATCGCGCGACGATCGGCCGGTCGACCCTCTTGACCCGCTCGCGCTTGGGGGCGCCGGCCGCGGCGTGGCGCTCGGCGTTCTTCTGCCTCCGCTCGGACTTCTTGCTCATGACGCATCAGCCTAGTCGGCTGATGTTGGTCACTCCTGCGCGGCTGGGCATGCGTGCGCCGCCGAAATCGGGGAGGCTCGGTGCGTGCCTGTCATCGTTGTCTTCGCCATCGACGTCGTTCTGACGATCGCCTTCGCCATCATCGGCCGCGCCAGCCACGAGCACGGCCTGACGCTGGGCGGGATCGCGCAGACTGCGTGGCCGTTCCTCGTCGGTCTCGTCGTCGGCTGGCTCGTCGCCACGATGATCGCCAAGGGCTACCCCACCACCTGGCGGACGGCGTGGCCGGTCTGGATCATCACCGTCTTGGTCGGCATGCTGCTGCGCCAGTTCACCGGCCAGGGCACCGCTGCGGCGTTTGTCGCGGTCGCCACGCTCACCCTCGGCGTCCTCCTCATCGGGTGGCGGCTGCTCGCCTCGACGGCCCTGCGGCAGAACACCCCCACCGCGCAGTGACGCGGACCACTATCATTTCTCGGTGACGTGCCCGGGGTGCGGTCCGTGGGGCCGGCGCATGGGCGACGACGTCTTTGCTGCACGACTACCGAAAGCGAGTACCCCAGATGCAGGGCTTGATGCAGGACTACCAGCTCACCCTCCACAACATCTTCAACCGGATGGAGCGGATCTACCCCGACCACACGGTCGTGACGGGCGGGCCGCGTCCGAGCCGGTACACCTACGCCGAGGTGGCCGAGCGGATCCGCAAGCTCGGCACCGCGCTGGAGCAGAAGCTCGGGCTGGGCGCGGACGCCGTCGTGGGCTCGTTCTGCTGGAACCACGTGCAGCACCTCGAGCTGTACTACGCCGTCCCGATGTCCGGCCGCGTGCTGCACACCCTGAACATCCGGCTGTTCCCGCAGCAGATCGAGTACATCGCAGGGCACGCTGGCGACGAGATCATCTTCGTCGACCGCTCCCTGCTCCCGCTGCTGCTGCCGCTCCGCGAGCAGCTCCCCAGCGTCACCAAGTACGTCGTCATCGACGACACCCCGGAGGGCCAGGAGGGCCCGGAGATCCCCTCGGACGGTGCCTTCTTCGACTACGAGGAGCTGATCGGCGACTGCGAGCCGATCACGGCGTTCCCGGAGGCGAACGAGAACGACGGCGTCACCTTCTGCTACACCTCCGGCACCACCGGCAACCCCAAGGGCGTTCTGTACTCGCACCGCTCGATGTGGCTGCACGCGATGGCCTGCACCTCCACCGCCGGGGCGGGCGTCAAGCCGACCGACACGGTGATGCCGGTCGTGCCGATGTTCCACGCCAACGCGTGGGGCTTCATCCACTCGGCTCCCATGGTCGGGGCGAACCTGGTGCTGCCGGCGTCCGACATGACACCGCACGGGTTGTCCAAACTGATCGTCAACGAGGGGGTCACCCTCGCCGCCGGCGTACCGACCATCTGGCAGGGCATCGTCCCGCTGTTCGACCGGTACGACTTCAGCAAGCTCGACCGGATCCTGTGCGGCGGCTCCGCTGTTCCGGCCGGCCTGATCAAGGAATGGCGCAAGGTCGACGTCCTGGTCTGGCAGGCATGGGGCATGACCGAGACGAACCCGGTCGCCTCCGGCGCGATCATCGATCCTCGCCTCGACGGCAAGTCCGAGGACGAGCTGCTGCCGCACCGGGCGCGCGCGGGCACTCCCCCGCCGGGAGTCGAGTTCCGCATCGTCGAGCCCGACAGCACCAACGAGCTGCCGTGGGACGACGTGGCAACCGGTGACCTGCAAGTCCGCGGCCCGTGGATCGCGCGCGACTACTACAACCCGGACGCCGGAGTCGAGCTGAGCACCGAGGACGGGTGGATGTCGACCGGTGACGTCGCGGCCATCGATCCGTTCGGCTCGGTGCGGATCGCCGACCGCACCAAGGACCTCGTGAAGTCCGGCGGTGAGTGGATCTCCTCGGTCGACATCGAGAACATCCTGATGGGCCACGACAAGATCCGCGAGGCGGCGGTCATCGGCATCCCCCACCCGAAGTGGGACGAGCGGCCCCTGGCCTGCGTCGTGCTCGAGGAAGGTCAGGAGATGACCGCCGAGGACGTCAAGGAATACCTCGCACCGCAGATCGCCAAGTGGTGGATGCCCGACGCCATCGAGTTCATCGACGAGGTGCCCAAGACCAGCGTCGGCAAGATGAGCAAGAAGGACCTGCGCGACCAGTTCAAGGAGTACCAGCTCCCCACCGCGTAGCCTCCACGCCCGGCCAGGGCATGATTGCCCTGGCCGGGTGCTGTTGCAGAGAAGGAGAGACCGATGACCACCGAGACCTCGACCGAGATCAACGGGCTCCGTTTCGCCTATGAGGTGCACGGGTCGGAGGACGCCGCTCCGCTGCTGCTCATCGCGGGCCTCGGCATGCAGATGATCGGCTGGCAGCCCGGCTTCATCGATGCCCTCGTGCAGCGCGGCTTCCGCGTCATCCGGTTCGACAACCGCGACAGCGGACGCTCCAGCTTCATCGATGACGCGCCGGCGCCCGACATCGCGGCGCTGCACGGCGGTGACACCTCCAGCGTCCGATACACGCTGAGCGACATGGCGGGCGACGCCGTCGGCCTGCTGGACGCGCTCGGGATCGTGCAGGCGCACGTCGTCGGCATCTCGATGGGCGGGATGATCGCCCAGCAGGTCGCGATCGACCACCCGGAGAAGGTCCTGTCACTGACCTCGATCATGTCGACCACGGGCGACCGGTCGGTCGGCGGCGCCACGCCCGAGGCCACCGCGGCGCTCATGACGCCGGTGCCGCTGGATCACGACGAGGCGCTCACCAAGCTGACCAACGACAGCCGCATCATCGGCTCACCCGGCTTCCCCTTCGACGAGGCCGCCGTCCGGGCACGTCATGCGGCCGCCATCGAACGAGCCAACAACCCCGCCGGCACGGCCCGGCAGTTCGGCGCCATCATGGCCAGCCCCGACCGCACCCCGGCGCTGCGTGGCCTGTCGGTGCCGGCTCTGGTGATCCACGGTGCGGAGGATCCGCTGGTCGGCCTCAGCGGCGGCGAGGCGACCGCCCGCGCCATCCCAGGCGCGCGTCTCGTGGTCATCGAGGGAATGGGCCACGACCTGCCCGAGCAGCTCTGGGACAGGCTGGCCGACGAGATCTCGACCCTCAAGTAAACAGATCCGGACACGGCGGCCGACCACTCGATCCGCCACGGGGCTAGATGACCGTCGGCTCCTGGCCGGATTCGCTGACCATCGGCCTGCCGGATGCTGACCACGCGCGCATTCCGCCATCGATGTTGATCGCCTCGATGCCCTGCGCGTCAAGCCACTCGACGACGCGAGAGCTACGTCCACCGCTACGGCAGATCACGAAGATCTCATCGGCGTCCGGCAGTTCGCCGAGCCGCTGCGGTACCTCCGCCACCGGGATGTGCGTGGCCCCGTCGATGTGCCCTGCGGCCCACTCGTCGTCCTCGCGGACGTCGAGCACCGTCGGGTCGGACGGAAGCTGGTCGACGCTGGTCTGTCGAATGCTCATTCCTCGATCCTGCCACGCCCGGCCGCCGCCGCGCTGAGCGGAATCTACGCACAGACGGATCTTGAAGTGCACTATGCACTTTAGGTGCCGGACCTGCGTAGCACTTTAGGTGCCGGACCTGCGTAGTTTCGATCGCCCTACTTCAGCAGCCGGTCCATCCGGCGATCGTTGAGCTTCTTCCCGCCGGTCTGACAGGTCGGGCAGTACTGGTAGCTCTTGTCGGCCAGCGAGATCTCGGCGATGGTGTCGCCGCATACCGGGCACGGCAGCCCCGTACGCGCATGTACTCGCAGGCCAGAGCGTTTCTCTGCCTTCAGGGTCGCCGCCTGTTGACCGACCGAACGCGCGACGGCGTCCGACTCGATCTCGATGATGGCGGCGGCCAGCGCTTCCAGCTCGTCGTCGGTGAGCTTGCCGGCGATCTTGAACGGGGAGAGCTTCGCCGCGTGCAGGATCTCATCGCTGTAGGCGTTGCCGATACCGGCGATCACCCGCTGATCGGTGAGGGTGTTCTTGATGCGACCGGCCTGGCCCGCGAGCGCGGCCTTGAGCCCGGCGGCATCGAGCGAGAGCGCGTCGGGGCCGAGCCGCGCGATGCCTGGGACCTCCTGCGGGTCGCGGACGACGTACACCGCTAGACCCTTCTTCGTTCCGGCCTCGGTGAGGTCGAAACCGCTCCCGTCGTCGAGGTGCACCCGTACCGCGAGCGGACCCCTGCCGGGTCGCGGCGGGGCCTTCGGCAGCTCGTCATTCCAGCGCAGCCACCCTGCGCGGGCCAGGTGGACGACGAGGTGCAGGCCGTCGACGTCCAGGTCGAGGAACTTGCCGTGGCGGCCGGCGCCGGTCACGCTCACACCCTGGAGGGCGGTGAACGGCGGATCGAAGGTCTTGATCGCGGAGATCGCCGCCACGTCGATGCGCTCTATGAATTTCCCGACGGCATGCTCCCGCAGGTGATGGGCGAGCGCTTCGACCTCGGGTAGCTCCGGCATGGCTCCATCCTGCCACGTGCCTGCGGAACCACTCGACCTGCTCGGTGGTCCGTGCGGCATGGACTGACTGCCTCGCCACGCGATCATCACGGCAACCCTGCTCACGGCGATGACGGTATGGACCGCTGTTCCAGCGGACGATGACCGGGCCAAAACGCTTCCGGTGGGACCGCCAGATGTCGTCTTCGTCCCCGAGGGCTACCAGGTCAGCAGCACATGGCGAGGTAAGACCGACGCGGGTGTCCCGTACCCGGGCAGCGAGATCACCTGGCTCTATGACCCCGATGACCCGACGCGCACAGCGCTGATCGGCAGTTCGTACGACCGCGGCAGCCCCGGGAAGGGCGAGGACATGACAGGCGCAAGTTTCCCACTTTCCAGGCCGCCACCGACGCCACCGTGACCCTCGAGGAAGACGGCGACCGATTGGTGCTGATCAGTGAGCCGCCAGATCAGGATGACCCCTACCCCTACACCTTCATCGAGTCCCACGGCCTCACTAGGGAAGAGGTGCCGCACTCGCCTCCTGGACCAGCTGGACCGAGAGCTACTGGCCGCTGATCCACGGTAGTCTGCCGGAAGGGATGACGGAGCTCGGTGTGACGCCCATGCCCATTCCGCCGCATGAGGCACACCGTGTCGAGGTCATCGCGCCGTATGGCGAGCAGATTCGGGTCTCGACGTTGCGCGCGCCTCCCGTGCTGGTCGAGTACTACGGCGCCTACTACGAAAGCGAGCCGATCGAACGCCGTGGGCAGCCGGGCTACCGGCTGTCGATCAACAGACAGATCATCGACGTGTGGGCCGAGGACGGGAACGTGATTGCGCTGTGGCTGCAACGCAATGAGACCCCGCCGTCCGACGGAATCGCCGAGACCCTGATTGCCAAGTCCGCCAGCGAGCTCGACACGCTGGACACCGTCGACTAGGCGCGCCGGCTACAGCGACGCGATCCAGTCCTTCAGGATCCGCGCGAGCTCGTCGGGCACGGTCATCGGGCCCATGTGCGACGAGCGGGTCTCGGCTTTGGTGATGTGGTCGCCTTCCAGGTCGATCTCGGGCATCGAAAGGTCGTCCGTGCCGCTCACGAACAGCACCGGGATCTCGGGGCGTTGCAGGATCGTGCCGGAATGGTCGGCCCGGTCGCGGATCGTGGTCAGCGCGAATCGTGCGCCGTCCACGCTGGCCTGCTTGGTGATCGCGATGGCCTCCTCGAACATCTCCGGCGGGTCGTAGTCGGCGAAGTACGCCGGGAACAGGGCGCGGACGACGTCGTCCCACGGCTCGGTCTCGAACCGCTTGATCGCATCGGTGCGCCCCTGCTGCTTCTCGGGCGGGTCGGCGTACGGCTGGGAGTAGATGATCGCGGCGGCCTGTAGCGCCTGCGGCTGGCTGGCGATGATCTCGCACACTGCGTACCCACCCCAGGAATGCCCGACGACGACCGGATCCTGGACGCCGATGGCGTCGAGGGTCTGCGCGATCTCTCGGGCGAGGTCCGGCATCGTGGCGACGTCGGCCGGGACCTCGCTGCCGCCGTGGCCGGGGAGGTCGAGGGTGACGACGTCGTACTCGTCGGCCAGCAGCGGTACGACGCGGGAGAAGATGTCGTGCGAGCCGAGCAGGCCGTGGATCAGGACGATGGTGCGGCCGGAGCCGGCGCGCTGATGCTGAAGCATGTCGCGAGAATAGCCGGGATCGCGCCGCACGCGAACAGTCGAGGGGGTTGACCTGAGCAGGAGGGCTTGACCTGAGCAGGAGGGCTTGAGCTGAGCGAGAGGGGATTAATCCCCTCTTGCTGAGTAGATCCCCTCCCGCGCCGGCGAACCCCTCTTACGCGAGGTGCTGGGACGCTCTTCGTGACACGATGGCGAGATGGATACCGACGTCGTTGTCGTAGGGGCCGGGCTCGCCGGGCTGGTCGCCGCTGCCGAGCTGGTGGATGCCGGACGCCGCGTGATCATCGTGGAGCAGGAGGGTGAGCAGAACCTCGGCGGCCAGGCACACTGGTCGCTCGGTGGGCTGTTCCTGGTCGACACCCCCGAGCAGCGCCGCATGGGCATCAAGGACTCGTACGAGCTGGCGCTGCAGGACTGGATGGGCACCGCCGACTTCGGTCGCGACGAGGACTACTGGCCGCGGCAGTGGGCCGAGGCGTACGTCGACTTCGCGACGGGCGAGAAGCGCGGATGGCTGCACGATCAAGGCATGCGCTGGTTCCCGGTCGTCGGCTGGGCCGAGCGCGGCGGGTACGGCGCGATCGGGCACGGAAACTCGGTGCCGCGCTTCCACATCACCTGGGGGACCGGTCCGGGGGTCGTCGCGCCCTTCGAGCGGCGGGTCCGCGCGGGCGCCGACAAGGGCGCGGCGCAGCTGCGCTTCCGCCACCAGGTCGACGAGCTGATCATCGAGGACGGCGCTGCGGTCGGCGTCCGCGGCACCCTCCTGGCGCCCGACTCTGCAGACCGCGGGGCGGCGTCCAACCGCGAGCAGGCCGGTGAGTTCGAGATCCGGGCGCAGGCGGTGATCGTGACCAGCGGCGGCATCGGCGGCAACCACGACCTGGTGCGCTCGTACTGGCCCAAGCGGCTCGGCGGTCCGCCGAGGTCGATGGTGGCGGGCGTCCCGGCGCACGTCGACGGACGGATGCGGGAGCAGGCCGCGGCGCAGGGCGCGCACCTGATCAACGCCGACCGCATGTGGCACTACGTCGAGGGAATCCGCGACTGGGAGCCGAAGTGGGCCAACCACGGCATCCGGATCCTGCCCGGGCCGTCGTCCCTTTGGTTCGACGCGGAGGGACGCCGCCTTCCGGTGCCGCTGTTCCCCGGCTTCGACACGCTGGGCACGTTGACGCACCTGCGCGAGACCGGCCACGACCACTCGTGGTTCATCCTCACCCAGCAGATCATCGAGAAGGAGTTCGCTCTGTCCGGGTCGGAGAAGAACCCCGACCTCACCGGCAAAGACCTCAAGCTCACCCTGCAACGCGTCAAGGCGGGCGCCCCCGGCCCGGTCGAGGCCTTCAAGCAGCACGGCGAGGACTTCGTCGTCGCCGAGACCCTCTCCGAGCTGCTGGAGGGTATGCAGCGGCTGGACGGCGGCGAGCTGCTGGACGTCGACCGGGTGCACCGCGAGGTGCTCGCGCGCGACCGCGAGATGGACAACGCCTTCACCAAGGACCTGCAGATAGCTGCGCTGCGTCAGGCCCGCTCGTACCGCGGCGACAAGCTCGCGCGGGTCGCCACCCCGCACAAGCTCACCGACCCGAAGGCGGGCCCGCTGATCGCCGTCCGGCTGCACATCCTGACCCGAAAGACGCTCGGCGGGCTGGAGACCAACCTCGAATCCCAGGTGATGCGTCCTGATGGCTCCGCCTTCGACGGGCTCTACGCCGCGGGCGAGGTCGCCGGGTTCGGCGGTGGTGGCGTCCACGGCAACCGGGCGCTGGAAGGGACCTTCCTCGGCGGCTGCATCTTCAGCGGACGCACCGCCGGCCGCAGCGCCTCCCGCGCCGTCGTCTGACCCCCCACGGTCGTCGACCGCGGCGGAACCGCGTGGGGACGCCGCAGGACGATGATGCCCGCGACCGGACGGCCCCTAGGAACCCTTCTTCGCGGCTTTCGCCGCCTTCTTGAAGTCCCGCACCTTCTGGAGGCTCTCTGGGCCGGTCACGTCGGCGACCGACCGGGTCGCGCCCTCGTCGGCGTACGGTCCGATGGTCTTGCGCCAGGCGTACGGGCGGTGGTCGAGCTGCTTACCGAGCAGGGCCGCGAAGATCCGTGCCTTCTGCTCGCCGAAGCCGGGCAGTGCCTGCAGCCGCTTCAGCAGATCGGCGGCGCCGTCCGACTCGGTCCAGATCGCCTCGGCACGGCCCTCGTACTGCTCGAGGACGACGCGAGCGAGATCCTGTACGCGGCGAGCCATCGAGCGACCGTAGCGGTGGATGGCGGGCGGGGTCGCGCAGATTTCCTCGAACTCGGTCTGCTCGTACGCCGCGATTGTCTGCGGATCGAAGCTGCCGATGCGGCTGGCGATCTTCTGCGGACCGCGAAAGGCGTGCTCCATCGGGTACTGCTGGTCCAGCAACATGCCTACCAGCAGCGCGAACGGGTTCTCAGTGAGCAGCCGGTCGGCTTCCGGCTCCTGGGCGATCTGCAGCATGCCGCCCACCCTAACCCGCTCATCTACCCGTCAAAAACCGCGCAGATCTGGCACTCAAAGTGCACAGTGCGCTCGAGGTCCCGAATGTGCGTAGTTTTCGTCGGTCTCCGCGCTAGTTTTCCCGAGGGGCCACGAAGCCGACCTGCCGCCAGGCCTCGTAGACGGCGATCGCGGCGCTGTTCGAGAGGTTCAGCGACCGCCGGCCGGGCAGCATGGGCAGGTGCACCCGCTCGGTGACCCTCGGTGAGGCAAGCACTGCGGGCGGGAGCCCGTCGGACTCGCGGCCGAACAGCAGTACATCACCGTCGCGGTAGGCAATGTCGGCGTACGACGCGGACCCGCCACGGGTGAAGGCAAAGACTCGCGGGTGGTCCGAGAACCCGTCGAGGCAGGCGTCCAGGCTCGGATGCACGTGCACCTTGGCGAGGTCGTGGTAGTCGAGACCGGCGCGCCGCAGCTGCTTGTCCTCGAGCGTGAAGCCCAGCGGCTCGATCAGGTGCAGCTCTGCCGGCGCGCAGGCGACCAGCCGGATCGCGTTGCCGGGATTCGGCGGGATCTCGGGCTGATGGAAGACGACGCGCAGCACCCGCCCATCTCATCACGGCCGTCCTCGCGGGCTATCGCGCGGCGGCGCAGGTTCGGCACATTGACGCCATGGAATCGAGTCGTGGCTACGCCACTGGTTTCTGACCCGGACGGTCGGCCCCGCCCGCTACGCCGCCGCACCTTCTGAGCGCCGCTCGTTCAGGAGGCAGCCGCGACGTTGGCGGGGAGCCAGCGCTGGGAGGTACCCACGGTCACGAGTCGCTGAGTAGCACGTGTCAGGACGACGTACAGCAGGCGGACGCCGCGGTCGTCGTCGCCGGCGATCTGGTCCGGCTCGACCACGACGACACCGTCGTACTCCAGCCCCTTCACCGACAGCTCGTCGATCACGACCACGCGATCCCGCCCAGGCAGCGCGCGTTCGCCGCCGCTGAGCCAGGACGTCACCTCCTCGACCCGGGACGCCGGTGCGATCACCGCGACGGTGCCCTCGACATCGTCGAGCATCCTGCGGACGGCGTCCAGCACGGGCAGGCGCAGATCCCGCGAGAGGACGTGCTCGGGCGGATGGCCGGTCGAGCGAACGGCGGCCGGGATGTCGGCGTCCGGCATCACCGTGCGCACGACGTCCGCTGCAAGCGTGAAGACCTCGGCCGGCGAGCGGTAATTGGTGTCGAGGAGGAACTCGCGCCGCGGGGGGCGGGCCAGCGCCTCGTCCATCGCCGCGCGCGCCTCGGCGGGGTCATGCCAGGAGGTCTGGGCGATGTCGCCGACGACCGTCCACGAGGCGTTGCGGCCGCGGCGACCGAGCATCCGCCACTGCATCGGCGAGAGGTCCTGCGCCTCGTCGAGGATCACGTGCCCGTACCCCGAGTAGTTCTCCGGACGCACTCGCGGCCCAGCTGCGGCGTACTCGCGGTCGGCCGCGGTGGTGAGCTCCTGCAGCTCGGCGATCTCGAGCTCGGTGCGCTGCTTCGGCGGTGGCGGGATCTCGCCCAGGACGTCGCGGATCTCGTCGAGCAGGGCGACGTCCTGCGCCGACAGTGCCATTGAACCGTCGACCGCCGTGTGCGCGCTCCAGTCTGTCGCGAGCGCCTCGATCTCATCGCGCCGCAGCACGCCCGACGAGCAGGTCTGCAGATACTTCGCATCACCGAGGGCGCGCAGCACGTCGTGCGGGCGGCGCATCGGCCACCACGCCGCGAAGAATGCGTCGTACTCGTCTCGTTCGGCGAGGTCCTCCCGGAACTCGGCGATGGTACGGTCTGCGGCCAGCTGGGCCGGCAGACGCCGGTACAGCAACTCGGACAGCGCGTCCTTGGCGGCCCGCAACGACCGGTTGTACTTGCGGTTGCCGCGCAGTACCGAACGACGGATCGACCGCAGCTCGGACTGGGTCACCTGCAGCACCTCGCCGCGGTAGAACAGCCGCAGGCTCTCGGCGGTCGAGGGATCGGCGAACCGAGCCGCCCGGGAGACGACGGGCGCGATGCGCGCGGATCCTTTGATCCGGCTCAGCTCCGGCGAGTCGATGCGGGCGGCCGCATAGCCATCGACGAGCTCCCCCACCGAGCGCAGGGACGCTGAGTCCTCGCCGAGGGAGGGCAGCACCCGCTCGATGTAGCGCATGAAGGTCCGCGAGGGTCCGACGACCAGCACGCCGCTGCTCTCGAACTTGCGCCGATCGCGATAGAGCAGGTAAGCCGCGCGGTGCAGCGCGACGACGGTCTTCCCGGTGCCCGGGCCGCCACTGATGATCGTGACGCCGTCCCCCGGTGCCCGGATGGCCTCGTCCTGATGGGCCTGGATGGTGGCGACGATGTCGCGCATCTGCCCGGTACGGGCCCGCGACAAGGATGCGATGAGCGCGCCGTCCCCGATTACGTTCATGCCCTCGAGCGACGCGTCGGGATCGAGCAGGTCGTCCTCGACCGAGACGACCTTCTCGCGCACGCACCGGATCACACGGCGGCGTACGACGTCCAACCGCTCGGCTGCCGTGGCCCGGTAGAAGGGGGCGGCGGCCGGGGCGCGCCAGTCGAGGACCAGCGGCTCGAAGCCTTCGTCCAGGACGCCGATCCGACCGACGTGGTGCACGGTCCTGTCGTCGAAGTCGAGGCGCCCGAAGACCAGTCCCTCGTGCTCGCGGTTGAGCAGGTGCTTGCGACGGGCCGCGACGTGCACGAAGGCATCGCGCTCGACCAGGCCACCGAAGGACCCCGAGCGGCCGCGCGCCAGGCCCTCCTGGGTGATCGCGTCGGCGTTGCGCAGGAGTATCTCGACCCGGGCGTTGACCTTGTCGACGTGCGCCTGCTCGCGGGCGATCTCGACCGACTCGACGTCGTCCGGTTGCTCTTGCACGTGGAGCTGCTCCTGAGATGTTGCGGCCGCGCTCTCGGTGGCGCAGAAGCATCAATCCTACGCCTCGATACGGCGGCGAGGCACGCTCCTCCCGGCCGCTGGACGAGCGCTCATCGCACCGCGCCACAGCGACGTACACTCGACGAGATGAGCAGCCCTACCCCTGACGAGACGCTCCAGGAGCGGGTAAGCAGGCTGCGCTCCGAGGGCCGCCTGGTCGACCGGTTCGGTCGGGTAGCGACCGACCTGCGGATCTCGCTGATCGACAAGTGCAACCTGCGCTGCACCTACTGCATGCCGGCCGAAGGCCTGCCCTGGCTGCCCAAGGAGCAGCTGCTCACCGACGACGAGATCGTTCGGCTGGCGCGCATCGCCGTCGAGAAGCTGGGCATCGAGGAGATCCGGTTCACCGGCGGCGAGCCGTTGCTGCGCCCCGGGCTGGTCTCGATCCTCGATCAGGTGACCTCGCTGAGCCCGCGCCCCCAGACCGCCCTGACGACCAACGGCCTCGGGATGGCGCGCATCGCCCCGGCCCTCAAGGACGCCGGGCTGGACCGGGTCAACATCTCGCTCGACACCCTCGCCCCGGAGCGGTTCGTCGCGCTGACCCGCCGCGACCGGCTGCACGACGTCCTCGACGGCATCGCGGCGGCCCAGCAGGCCGGGCTCACGCCGGTCAAGATCAACACCGTCCTGATGCGCGGCGTCAACGACGACGAGGCGCCAGCGCTGCTTCGTTGGTGCCTCGCACACGGTTACGAGCTGCGCTTCATCGAGCAGATGCCGCTCGACGGCGGGCACATCTGGGACCGTCATCAGATGATCACTGCGCAGGAGATCCTCGCCGAGCTGCAGCAGCACTTCGACCTCACGCCCGACCCCGCACACCGTGGTGCCGCGCCGGCCGAGACCTGGCTGGTCGATGGGGGTCCGATCCGGGTCGGCGTGATCGGCTCGGTCACCCGGCCGTTTTGCGGCGACTGCGACCGCACCCGGCTGACCGCCGACGGCCAGATCCGCAACTGCCTGTTCGCCACCGAGGAATCTGACCTGCGGGCGGCGCTGCGCGGGGGCGCGAGCGATGACGAGCTCGCCGATCGGTGGCGGACCGCGATGATCGGCAAGCGCGCCGGGCACGGGATCGACGATCCGTCCTTCCTGCAGCCGGCCAGGCCCATGTCAGCAATCGGGGGATAGATGTCCGTTCACGTTCGTTACTTCGCCGCAGCGGCAGCCGCCGCGGGTCTCGACGAGGAGACCGTCGAGCCGGGCACGCTCGCACAGATCACCGACGCGATCGGCGAGCAGCACGGCGCGCTGATGGTCAAGGTGCTGCCCGCCTGCAGCTTCCTGGTCGACGGTACGGCGACGACCGATCTCGCTACCTCCGTGCAGGCCGGCAGCACGATCGACGTCCTGCCGCCCTTCGCGGGCGGCTGAGCCCGCTCAGGGAGCGTTGACCCACTCGTCGGTGCCGTCCTCGAAGATCTGGTGCTTCCAGACCGGAAGCTCGGACTTGATCCGCTCGACCAGCAGCGAGCAGGTCTCGAATGCTTCCTGCCGGTGGTCGGCGGCGACCGCACAGCCGAGCGCGATGTCCCCGATCTCCAGCTCGCCGACGCGATGCTGGACGGCGATCCCCCGCACACCCGACATCGCCGCGATCTCCTCGGTCACCGTCCGGACGACCTCGTCGGCGGTCGGGTGTGCCATGTAGTTGAGCTTCTTGACCTGGCGGCCGTAGTCATGGTCGCGGACGATGCCACTGAAGGTCACCACCGCGCCCGCGCGGCGATCGCGCACCAGCAGCTCGAGGAACGAGACGCTGATGTCCTCTCGGGTGACCTCGGCCTTGTGGATCTCGGTCTCGACCAGGTCGCGCTGGCCGAGCGCGCGCAGCTCGTCGGGGGTGTCGATGTCGACCGGCGAGCCAAGCCCGTCGCACGCGACCCTGGTGAGGTCGTCACGGCCGTTGAGATACTGCCGGGCACCGACATCACCGGTGACCATCTCGGCGATCGGCAGCCAGTGCTCGCGACCGATGAGCATCGGGTGGCCGATGACGCCCTCGTAGGTCGCGACGACCAATGCGCTCGCCGCCGACTCCTTGCGTAGCCGCTCGATGGCATCGGGGCTGATCTCTGGGGTGTCGACCAGCTGGATCACGACGGACTCGGGCTTGGAGCGCAGCTCCTGGACGCGTTGCAGACCCGCACGTACCGAGCTCGACATGCCCTGCTCGTAGTCCGGGTTGCTGATCACGAACAGCTCACCCTCGCCCATGATCGCCTCGACCTCCTCGGCCCAGGTCTCGAGCGCCTTGCGCACGAACGGCTCCCCGGCGCCGAGGACGACGACGATGTCCTCGCACCCGCCGTCCCGGAGGATCTGCAGTGAGTGGGTCAACAGCGACTTGCCCCCGGGCAGCCGCACGAGCGCCTTCGGCATACCCATCCGGGTTCCGGCCCCGGCCGCGAGTACCAGTCCCGCACTGCTCACCGCGTCACACCACCAAGTCGTCAGCGTCGATGTTCACTTCTGGGGCGTGTGCCGCGGCCACGGCCGCGGCACACGAATGTCCAGTCTTTGACACTAGAGCCGGTTGCGGTCCGGTGCCAACCACGGGTGCGACACCGAGACCAGACTGTCGTACTCGCCGTCAGCGGCTGGCTCGCTCGACCGCCACGTTGGTGGCCTTGATCGACGCGATCGCGACGCTGCCGACCTCCAGGCCCATCTCCCGCACGGCTTCGGTGGACAACAGCGACACCACGCGGAACGGCCCCGCCTGGATCTCGACCTGGGACATCACCTGGTCGGAGACCACCCGCGTGACGATGCCTTTGAGCCGGTTGCGCACCGACGCCTCCCCCGCGCGGCCGGGATCCGGCGTGTGGGCCTGGTCCGCTGCGAATCGCGCGAGGTCGACGGCGTCCACCGAGAGCGCGCCCGGGCCGCCGGCCGCCTTGACCTTGCCGGCATCGACCCAGCGGCGAACGGTGTCGGTACTGACCCCCAGCAGCTCGGCGGCCTCGGCGATTCGCAGGTGCGTCATACCGGCGATGCTATCGCCGCACCTGCTCGCTCGGACCGCTCAGATCGCGTACGGCCACACCGTGAGCATGAACGCGCCGAACCAGGCACTCATCAGCGCGGCGACCCCGACGACGCCGACCTGCGCCGTCCGGCCAGCGGTCGCGAGGCGCCGTGCCGGGAGCAGGAGCAACGTAAACATCGGCACCAGGAAGCGCACCTTGGAAGCCTCGTAACCGGCCGAGCCCACCGCCAGCGCGACGAGGACGACGGCGTACGCCGCGACCGGCCACCATGCGCGTGCGCGAGGGCCACGGGCCCGCCAGGCATGCGCTAGCAGCGCGGCAAGAAGGAGGACGGCGGCGAGCATCGCGAGCAGGGACGCGGCCTGGACTACCCGCCCCACCGCATCGAGCAACCCGTCGAAGCTCAGCGTGCGCCAGGCGTTCTGCAGCACCGATGCCCCGAAATCGAAGCGTGATCCCCAGTACAGCTGCTGCGCGGCAAACCAGGCGTCGATGCGGCCGCCCACGATCGCGACATAGAGCCACCAGGAGGGCGCGCCGGCCGCGGCGAGCACCACCGCCGTCGCGATCCGCCATCGCGAAGCCTCGGCGCGAGGCGGGGGGTGTGGAGCCTCGGTGCGAGGCCGCGGGTGCGGGGCGTCGGCGCACGGCCGCGGGGATGGCGTGTCATCCGTGCTCGGCCCGGGTTCCGGCGTCGTTTCGCCGCGCCGCCAGGCGAGCAGCGCGGCCATTGCGATGGCGGCGCCGACGGCGAGGCCGGTGGAGCGGGTCAGCCCGGACAGCAGCGCGAGCAGTCCAGCGGTCAGCCACCACTCGCGGCGGGCCAGCCACATCGCCCACGCGGCGAGCGCTACGAACAACGCCTCCGAGTAGGCCATCGACAGCACCACCGTCATCGGCCCGGCCGCCCACAGGAGCGCGGCCAGCATGGCGGCGCGCGGCGCGATCAGGTCCCTGGCGACGGCGTACACCCCTACCACGGCGAGCGCCCCGGCGACTGCGGTGATCAGCAGGCCCGCGCTCAGCGCAGGCATGCCCATGAGGTGCAGCAGCCGCATCGCCATCGGGTAGAGCGGCGGGAACACCAGCGGCGCGGTCGAGTCCTCGCGAGGCGAGACCAGTGACAGGTGATCCGGATATCCGTGCTCGGCGAGCTTCACGTACCAGCCGCCGTCCCAGGCGCCGAGCTCGTCGTAGGTGCTCGGCTCGGCTGGCTCGGACGAGTCGAAGGGATTGTCGGGCGGGGGCTGGTCGGCGTGCACGCCGGCGTGCAGCACCAGCAGCCCGACCACCCGGATGCCGGCGTACGCCGCGAGCAGCCAGCCGACCCGGATCAGCTCGAGGCGGGTACGGCGCAACGGCTGCACCTCGCGCTCGACTGTCCCGGTCACTCGGCCCATGCTAGTTACTCCGGCGTAGCCCTGGCCGGTCCCGACCTGAGCCGGCCGCACGACCGACCGAGCGCTTGTTCGGTAGCCGTCGATCGTGTAGACAGGTATTGGAGCCTTCCTGTGACAGCGGCCCTCTCGGGAGCGAGACTGTCACCCACGAGCACCCGAGTCGCGACGCAGACGACCGGAACACCTGGAGGAATGTATGGACTTCGAGCACAGCGCCAAGGCCAAGGAGTACCAGGAGAAGATGTGGGAGTTCATGAACTCGCACATCTTCCCGGCAGAGAAGACCTGGAACGAGTGGCGTGCCAATGCCGGCTACGACAACCACGACCTCCCGCCGGTCATGCACGAGCTGAAGGAGGAGGCCAAGAAGCGCGGCCTGTGGAACCTCTTCCTCAAGGACGTCTCGGGCATGAACAACGTCGAGTACGCCTCGATCGCCGAGATCACCGGCTGGGTTCCCGAGGTCGCCCCCGAGTCGATCAACTGTGCCGCTCCCGACACCGGCAACATGGAGACCCTGCACCTGTTCGGCAACAAGGAGCAGCAGCAGGAGTGGCTTGAGCCGCTGCTGGCCGGCGAGATCCGCTCGGCGTTCGCGATGACCGAGCCGCGCGTCGCCAGCTCGGACGCCCAGAACATCGAGACCCGCATCGAGTCGGACGGCGACGACTACGTCATCAACGGGCGCAAGTGGTGGATCTCCGGCACCGCTGACGAGCGCTGCAAGATCTTCATCCTGATGGGCAAGACCGACCCCAACGCCCACCCGCACAAGCAGCAGTCGATGATCCTGGTGCCGCGTGATACCCCGGGCGTCAATGTCATCCGCCATCTGCCGGTGTTCGGCTACCAGGACCAGCACGGCCACTCGGAGATCGAGTTCAAGGACGTGCGCGTCCCGAAGAAGAACCTGCTGATGAACGAGGGCGACGGCTTCATGATCGCCCAGGGCCGCCTCGGCCCCGGCCGCATCCACCACTGCATGCGCCTGATCGGCATGGGTGAGCGCGCCATCAAGCTCATGGTCGAGCGTGCGGCGTCCCGCCACGTCTTTGGTGGCCCGATGATCGAGCAGGGCGTGGTCCGCGACCAGATCGCCCGCTCGCGCATCGAGCTCGACCAGGCCCGCCTCATGGTGCAGAAGGCTGCGTGGCTGATCGACACCACCGGCTCGGCGAAGGGCGCGCAGATCGAGATCGCCGCGATCAAGGCCAACACCCCTGCCGTCGTGTGCGGAATCCTCGACCGCGCGATCCAGATCCACGGCGGCGGCGGCGTGTCGGACGACTTCCCGCTGGCGAACATGTACGCCCAGGCTCGCACGCTGCGCCTGGCCGACGGCCCGGACGAGGTGCACATCCGCACCGTCGCCCGCAAGGAGATCGCCAAGCACGTCCAGAAGTAGCCACCCGGCTGGCTACCGAGAACGCAGCCCCGGAGCGCGAGCATCGCCATCAGAGCGATGCCTCGCCTCCGGGGCTGCGTTTTGGTTCTGCTCTTCCGACGTCAGCGGTCGGTGAACACAACCGTCCGGTGGTCGTTGAGGAACACCCGCCGCTCGCTGTGCCACTTCACCGCGCGCGCCAGCACCTGAGTCTCGACGTCCCGCCCGACGCTGACGAGGTCCTGCGGGGTCATGGTGTGCGACGCGCGAGCGACGTCCTGCTCGATGATCGGACCCTCGTCGAGGACGTCGCTGACGTAGTGCGCGGTCGCACCAATGATCTTCACGCCGCGGTCGTGCGCCTGGTGGTACGGCTTGGCGCCCTTGAAGGACGGCAGGAATGAGTGGTGGATATTGATCGCGCGGCCGGCCAGCCGCTCACACGCATCACTCGACAGGATCTGCATGTACCGGGCGAGGACGACCAGGTCGATGTCGTACTCGTCGACGAGCTCGAACATCCGCGCCTCGGCCTGCGCCTTGGTGTCCTTGGTGACCGGGATGTGCTCGAAGCGGACGCCGTACCCCTCGACCATCTCGCGCAGGTCGGGGTGGTTGGAGACGACGACCGGGATGTCGATGCCCACCGAGCCGTGCCGGAAGCGGAACAGCAGGTCGTTGAGGCAGTGCGCGATCTTGCTGACCAGCACGAGGGTCTTCATGGGGGTGGCGACGTCGATGATCTGAGCGGACATCTCGAAGTCGTCGGCGACCGGCGCGAACTGCTCGCGCATACGCTCCAAAGCCGGCACCTCGCCGGGGAACTCCATGAGGATCCGCGCGAAGAACCGCCCGGTGAGGCGGTCGGAGTGCTGCTGCAGGTCGAGGATGTTGGCGCCCCGCTGGTAGAGGAAGTCCGTCAGCGCGCGCACCACTCCCGGCCGGTCCGGGCAGGTGAGGGTGAGCAGGTACTCGGGCTTTACGGAGTCGGTCATTCGGTTCCTTGGTTCTTCATCATGCTGACGATCCATGGTGCGTCATCTCGCCACGGCGAGAGCTGCCAGTCGCTGAAGCGGTGCAGCTCGGTCAGGCCCAGCTCCCGCTGATGGCGCTCGAGGTCGGCGACGGGGTACTCGCGGTCGGTGCGGAATCCGAGCACCAGCCGGCCGTCGTCCGCTAGCCGCTTCAGCAGGTTGGCGAGGACGTCGCGCTCGGTACCGGGCGCAAGGCACGGCATCACGTTTCCGGCCAGCACGACGATGTCGACCCGCTCGGGCAAGCCGGCGGCGGTGAGGTCTGCCGGACCGACCTCAAGTAGGTCCCGCACCTGGTAGGCGACACCCGGGAAGTACTCGCGCGCCACCTCGATCAGCCGAGGACTGCGGTCGACGCCGAGCACGCGGTGGCCCGCCTGCGTGAGGGCCGCGGCGACTCGCCCGGTGCCGCAGCCAGCATCGAGGATCGCCGATTCCCGCTCGGCGAAAGCGTCGATGAAGCGGGCCTCGCCTGCGACGTCATCGCCGTTGTCGTACTTCGTGGTGAACTTCGCGACGTACTCCTCAAGGCGCGCACCTTCGGGGCGCGTGACATCGAAGCGAGTCTGCGGAGTGGTCATCAGAAGATTCTCCCAAGAGCACGCGGCGAACGGCGTAGCCGGGTACTGCATGGCGAGAGCGTTCAGCCCGTAGCGGACTCAAGCTCGGTGTGCACGAAGTCATCACCTTTGTACAAGATCGGCTTTGGTTACACCCTGCCGCTAGACGAACGGCGCTAGTCGGCAGCGACGCGAGCAATGAGGCCGCAGAAGTCATCGATGAGCTCGGCAGCGCGCTTATCGGTGTCGGCGGCGGCCACCTCCCGGCCGGCGGTACCGGTGACAGTCGTCAGGACGACGACCAGAGCCTCGCCGTTACGTCGCTCTCCGGCGCGGATCAGCCGGCCGTTCTGGCGGACCCATTCGGCGGCTACCCGCCGGCGCATCGCGTTGAACCCCGGTGGGCCGTCGCCTCCGAGGAATAGGGCGGTCAGGTCGGCGTCCCGCCGGCACTGCTCGAGGTAGCCGCGCGCACCTCGTACGAACAGCGACACCGGGTCTGCCTCGCCGGACTCGCGCGCCCGGGCAACCTCTATCGCGGCCGCGTGCGAGCAGCGCGCCTCGTACTCCTCGTAGAGGGCGATGAACACGTCGGGCTTGCCGCCGAAGTGGTGATAGAGACTGCCGACCGAGGCTCCCGCCTTCTCGACGATGGAGGTGACCGACGCGTCGATGTAACCCACCCCCACGAACACGGCCCGGGCGGCGTCCAGCAACGCGGCGCGCATGAGCGCGGCGCGGCCGTTGCCACGAGGATGCGCTGCATTCTGCGGAGCCGTCGGGGTGGTCACCAGGTGAGCATACCGGCTGGACCGAATCCGATTCGGTTTGCGTTCGCGCTCGGTCCTGGCGGTGCTGAGCGGATGATGCGCGGATACTATTTCCCCGGCGGGGACCTCGCCGACCCGGAGTCTCTGGGCATGCGCCCGCACCCAGAGGGCGGCTGGTACCGGGAGCTCTATCGCAACGATCTGTCGGTAGCGACTACGCGCGGACGGCGTCCGCTGAGCACCGCGATCTCGTTCCTGCTGCGGCCCGGCGAGGAGTCGGCCTGGCACCGGGTTGCCAGCGACGAGATCTGGTTCTGGCAGGGCGGGGGCGCACTCGAGCTACGGACCGGCTCGGACGGCGAACGTCCGACATCCGAGGTCACCTATCAACTGGGCGTAGGAGGTCAGCTTCTGGTACCGGCAGACACCTGGCAGACGGCCCGCCCGGCGGACGACGAGTCGGTGATCGTGGGCTGCGTCGTCAGCCCAGGTTTCGACTTCGCCGACTTCCAGTTGCTCGACTGACGACCAGCCACGAGACGACCCGCCTATTCCTCGAGCGCAGCCAGGCACTAGCACCAGCCGGCTAGCTCGCGGGCGACCCCTGGGGCGGGATCTGGCCCCGGGTACATGCCGGTGAGGCGCGTGAGAAGCGGTAGAAGTATTTGGTCACGTAGAGCTCGTCGACGATCGTGGTCATCATCAACACCAGGTCAGGTCCGTCGGTGAACATCACGTTGTCCATGTCCAGGTCACTGTCGGAGTACTTGCTCACCCAGGTGCCATCCACCAGTCGCTCCATGCGGAGGTAGGGCGCCACGCTGCTGACGATGTGTCCGTCCTGGTCCTCGATCGAGTCGATCAGGACGCCCTGCTCCTTCTCGGCGGAGGTCCAGGGGACCTTGGCGTCGCCCCGCATCGAGAAGTGGATCTCGCCGTCGGAGTTGGTGATCTCGAGCGTTTCGCCACCTGCGGGAGAGAATGTGCCCGGGGTGTAGAGCGAGCGGTCGCGGAAGATGATTGCGTAGCTGCCCGAGCGGTGTCCGGCGTCCTGTTCGGAGAAGCCGGTCAATTCCCACTTGCCGAGCAGTGCTGTCGGGTCAGTCGTCTGGGGTGCGGGCATAGCCGAGTTCTCTCAGTAGGGGTCGGGTCAGGGGGTCAGCGCGGCGCGTAGCTCTATGGAGTTGTCATCGTTGCAGCGCCAGGCCTCGGCTTCGTCGCCGAGGTAATAGGTTACAGTCGCCGCTTTAGCTTTGAGGTCACACTGGATGATCGCGGCAAGGGGTTCGCCTAGTTGGTCGTCTTGGTTGTCGAGCCAAGTGTTTTGACGACGCCACGCAGAATTCGGGCAGTTCTACGATGTATGTCCCCGCGAATATCGCTTCGTTCAGGGCCGTATGCCGCCACAAGCATCTTGATGGTATTTGCTTCGTAGAAGAGGATCATGGCTGCGTGGTCAGCAGGTTCTTCGGCAAGAAAGTATTGGTCGTTGGTGAGCTCGTCGACGAGCGCAGCGGTGGTCTCGTCATCGACGGTCAGCGTGATCGGCATCGTCCCCTCGATTCCTCCCTGCTCTCCCGGCAACTGGTTCGTTGCCTCGTTGAATCGGTGAGCCTTCATGGCGAACGCATCTGGCGATGTCGAAACTAGGCAGAAACTAGTGCTGATTCGACATCTGCTATTTCTGCATTGAGGAGGCCCCAGTTATGATCACGCTTAGTCGGTACGCGCTTCAGGCGGATTGATTGAGGCCGGGCGCAGCTTTTCGCGAATCACGGAGATGTCGATAGCGTCCACGTCCCACTTGAGCGCGTCGCTACCGGTCAAGTAGTGTGCAGTAAGTACCGCATCGCCGTAGGCGTAGATGAATATTTCAGCAAACGGGGATTCTGGCGCGGTCCCGATGTTGTTTCGCCAAATATCCTGAAATGCTTCGCTAGCCTCCTCTCGTGTCTTGATCTTAAGGTTCGCATTGATGCTAGATTCCCCAGCTCGGTAAAGGGAGCTCACCGTGGACACTATGGAATTAGCGTGATAGTTGAGAATGGAGTACCCCTCGAAGGGGCCTTTTCTGGTGGCATTCGGATCCGTCCACACCGCTCGAGAAAGGTCCATTCGCTGTTGGTCGGAGCTTGGAAAGCTGTAGATCATTTATCCTGCCCATATGTTCTCTTATAGTCCTGGCCGTCGGTATTGATGAACTTCAGCGCTCGGTCGGGTTCGAACTCTAGATTACCGTCGGAGTCAGTTCCTACGAATTCTATTGCGACTGCACGTGGTCTAATTTCGGGCTCATCAAAGGTAAACTTGATCTCTCCTTCTACGGTGAGTCCGTCATTGACGAGTGCAGCCCAGTCATTCTCAACCTTCTTGTAGGCGCTGGTGTTGAAGTTACCGTTCTGCGGGAAGAGGTTGTGCAGGCCTTGGTCGAGCATGAAGCGGTGCGCAACGACGTGGCCGGCATGGTCGCCCTTGATGACTCCGTACTGATTGGCTCCCACGGCCACGCCACCGGACACGTCTCTCTGGTGTGACATTTCCTCGCTGGTGCGTCCCATTCCCTCGAACGAGTGGCGCGAATTGAATTTGGACTCGACGGTGCGGGTGCCGTGCTCGGTCCACGTGACGGTGTTGCGCACGTCCGGCTTGTCTCCCGCGGACACCGACGTGGTGGTGACGGTGACGGGGCGGTGGAACCGTCGCCGAGTTCGGTGAGCCGGTCGCTGATCGCGTCGTAGGCGTCCGTCCCCCCGTCGTCGGGGTGTCCCGCCTGGTCGGCGTCCTGACGGGGGTGCAGGTCCGGCGTGATCCCGGTGGCGTCGTACAGTGCTCCGGCGGGCACCAGCCGTCGCCCCGTTGTCCCATACCGGAACTTTCAGAGGGGAGATCGGGGTGCCGGTCGGCGAGCGCGTCGAGGGCGTTGTGCCCGCAGTCGGTCGTGTCGATGTCATCCGGGTTCGTAGGCGTCGACGGATCTTCCGGCGTGGTGGGCGCGTCGTCGCCGCGACCGGGGTCCGGATCGCTCCCGGAGGAGTCGGCCGGGGCGCTGTCGGCTGTGGTGGTCGGATCCGTCGTGGTGGCCGCGGTGGTGCCGTCGCCACCGGGCAGATCGAGCCCCGAGATGTGGTCGCGGATCGGACCCTCGGCCTCGACCGATGTAGTCGCGTCGAAATCTCCGGTGTCCCCAGCGGGGGCGGCCGTGTCACTGTGCTGGTCGACCGCCGGCAGCCCGTCGGGCGTCTGTGTGGCATCGGTTTCACGCCCGGCGAAGCGACCGCGTCGGAGTCACCTGTCTCTTCGCCGGGCATTGCCTCGCCGGTGTCCGTGGCCGTGTCGCCAGCGTCTCCCGAATTGGTAGCGCCCCCGGTGTCGGGCGTGACGGACTCGCCGCCGGGGGTCGGGTCGGCCCGTCGGAGGTGCCCGGGTCGTCGGCGAGCCCCGCGGCGTCAGTGATGTTGGAGGCGCCGGACGAGTCCCCACCCGTCCCGCCGAGATCGTGCATCGCCTGCAGCGCTCACAGTTGACCGGTCAGCGCGCTCGATCTCTTGCAGGACGGCGATGTCGTCAAGTGCGGCATCAACTCGTACGCCGCCCGATATCCCGGGGCATCGAGTCCGCGATCCGTGCGATGTTCTTCTGGGCATCCAGGTCGTGGTCGCGCAGCGCGTCGGCGAGGTCGTCGTCCCACGACCGGGCTGCCTCGATCACCTTCGCCTCGAGATCTGCCAGTCGGTCCAGCGGCAGATCCTCGACCGCGGTGTGGTCGTCGACCCGGATGAGGAACTCCAGCCGGGCGAGGGGCGACTCACCGGACTGTGTCGAGTACTCGTACGAGGCCCCGCCGAGCTCGCGCATCAAGATGTCGGTCATCCGGACGCGCACGGGCGTCGAGTAGCGGTCTCGGGAGAGGAATACCAGCGCCGAGTAAGTGGCGTCCCGCATAGTGGTGTAGCGCGGTCGCCGAGATCGTCACCGGCGTGTTCGTCGGACGAAGACGCGGCCACCGCGTGATCCTTCGAGTGAACCCTTACAGCACTCTCGAACGGAGTCATCACGATGACCGCTCCTCACATTGTCGACCCTGCCGGCCTGCTCGGCGAAGCCCTCGCCGAGGCGAGTCCCGCCTGATGCGCTCGCTGTTGCAGACGATGATCAATGCCTTGCTTTCCGCTGACGCCGACGCCGTCGTGGGCGCCGAGTATGGCCGACCCACCCCGGGGCGCACGACGCAGCGCAACGGCTACCGCCACCGCGACCTGGACACCGGGGTCGGCACTGTCGAAGTCGCGATCCCCAAGCTCTGCAAGGGCACCTACGTCCCCGCGTGGCTCCTCGAACGCCGCAAGCGGGCTGAGACCGCGCTGATCACCATCGTGGCCGACTGCTACCTCGCCGGCGTCAGCACCAGGCGGATGGACAAGTTGGTCAAGACCCTCGGCATCGACTCGCTGTCGAAGTCCCAGGTGTCCCGAATGGCAGCCGATCTGGACGAACACGTCGAGCAGTTCCGCCACCGAGGGCTCGATGCGACGGGACCGTTCACCTTTGTCGCCGCCGACGCGCTCACCATGAAGGTCCGCGAAGGCGGACGCGTGGTGGGAGTGCACGTGCTGGTCTCCACCGGCGTCAACGGCGACGGGCACCGTGAGGTCCTCGGCATGCGGGTGGCCACCAGCGAGGCCGGTGCGGCGTGGAACGAGTTCTTCGCAGACCTGGTCGCCCGCGGTCTGTCGGGAGTCCGGTTGGTCACCTCGGACGCTCACAAAGGCTTGGTCGAAGCGTCGCAGCGAACCTGGCCGGCGCGTCCGGGCAGCGCTGCCGCACCCACTGCGCCGCCAACCTCATGTCCGTGACGCCGAAGTCGATGTGGCCGGCGAGATCCGGCGTCGCACCGACGCCGTCGGGATCTTCCCCACCCACGAAGCGATCGTGCGCCTGGTCGCAGCGGTGCTGGCCGAGCAGACCGATGAATGGGCCGAAGGCCGCCGGTACCTCGGACTCGAGGTCCTGGCCCGCAGCCACATTAACATCGTGCCCACCACCGAAACCGAGATCGGAGCTGATCATCTGCCTACACTTACCGCCTGACCCACCCCACCGAAGGAACGCACCGCTACACCACTACGAGGGACTTGACACGAGGGTGGCCAGTTGCGCGCGCTGGCGCGCCAGTATCCGTCATCCGCGCGGGACCGGGCCGGACCGTGAGGTGCTACTTGTCGCAGCCGCGGTTCATATCAACGTGGAAAACATCGACCAGCCGTAGCTAATCGTGGTGGGTCCACTAACCACGCCTGCGGCGGAAACCGGGTACACGCTGAGTGTGCCGCTGTTGAGGTTCGGCGTCCGAGCGTAGAGATAGGTACGCCCGGATGCTGGTGCTGCGGCGATGTGGTCAAAGCCCCCCCACCCGCTGTTGATCCGGGCGACTGACGTAATCGAACCCCCCAGGCCCGTGGTGTACCGAAACAATCCCCCGTCGGCGGCCGCACGGGCGATCAGGTCGGGCCGACCGTCGCCGTCCAGATCGCCGGCGCCGACGACGAGATCGAGTGTGTTCCAGCCATGGTTGGCCACCGAGCGGTCATTGAAGCCGCCACCGGGGGCCCCGCGATAGAGATAGAGCACGCCGGATGGATCACGTCCATAAACGTCAGGAACCCCATCACCGGTTACATCTCCGATCGCGACGATCATAGTCAGCCAGTCCCAGCCCGAGCCGATGTGACGCTTGTCGGTCGCAACCCCTTGACGGTTGAGCGGATAGAGATAAAGGGCGCCGGTGCCGGCCTCACGCGCGTAGAGGTCCGGGATGCCATCTCCGCTGACATCTCCTGGCGAGCCCACCCAGTCGAAGCCACCCCAACCCCCGCCGACGACCGTGCCGGAGCCGAACAATGTCGGTGAGTAGCCCGGATAGAGCACCATGGCCCCAGTAGTGCGGTTCTGTCCAAGGATGTCGATCGTGCCGTCGCCGTTGATATCGGTCAGTAGCCCGCCGTTCGGCTGTACGGGCGGGGTGGGCGGTTGCTGCGGACTGGTGATCGTCCACCAGGTCGAGCGCATTCCTAACGCGGTCCGGAAAGCCGCGCCAGTCACATCGACCGAGCCGGCGGTGCCCACGATCCGTAGCGTTTCGATGCGACCGCCCCACTCACCATTGCCGTCGCGCTTCAGGACGACTAACGCGGTGGGCGTGCCAACTTGCGGGTACGCAGCGTGGATCTGCGCGACGCTGAGGGTCGCGGTCCACGAGTTCGCGCTGCTCGGCATCACCCCGTCATAAGGGTCGGGCTTCGCTATGAGGTACGGGGCCGACCCGGCGACCGTATAGCCACCGTTGGACGATGAGAACTGGGTGAACGCATAACTATAGGCGCCGCCCGTGATGACCACGCGCCCGCTCGTCGCGGTGATTGCTTGGTCGGTGGACGCCGCCTCGTAACTCGCGCGCAGCGTGCCGCTGGCCGTGTACTTCGCCACGCCATTGTACACCTGGCATTGCACCGTGTCGCAGGTGTGCGTAGGCCCGGTAGCCGTGTGACGTTCTCGGGAGGCGTACGTACGGGCGGCGACCGCCTGCGACTGTAGCGCGGCCTTCGACCAGCTCGGAGGCATCTCTGAGGGCACTACCGAGCGCAGATAGTCTTCCATGAGCACGGCGTTGTAAGCCTGGATCGTCCCGCCGGTAGTGTGAGCGCCGACGAGGCCGCGGTACTCGGTCCGGCCCGAGTCGGCCCCGATCAGCCGCACCCGGCCGGTCGGGCTGTGGAACAGTCCCCAGCCCCCTGGCACGTAGGAGTACTGCTGCCAACTGCTCGACCCCGAGTCGCTATGATCGAGCACGAGCGACCCACCGATGTTGCGCAGCCGCCAACTGGTCACTGGGCGGCCGCTGGGGGCGGTCGACGGCAGCGCGAGAGTTCCGCCGGACCATACCAGCGACATCCCGGCGACTGGATCGACCGTTGCCTGTCCACTTTGGGCCGTCGACAGGCGGACCTTGATATCCCAGTTCGGCTGGCTGGTCAGCGCGGTACCCGGGTAGTAGAAAGCCAGAATCTGTGCGGCACTGAGTCCCTGTGTGGCAGCGCCGTATGCACCCCACTGGCTCATCCCACGGCCATGCCCGTAGCCATGGCCGCTGAGCTGAAAGGCCCCGTTGCTGGGGTAGTAGGTCTCGGCCGCAAGCGCAGGCCGCGGCGCGAGCGTCAGGGTGCCGAAAGCGATGAGCAGCACGAGCAGCAGTTTGGCGAGAGCGCGCATGGTCCGATGCCCCTCCGGCGGTCCGCAGATCAGCCGCCTCACTAAACACTCCAGAATCACCCGTGACAGCGATCTCACTATCGCACGAGCGAGGCGATCGCGGGAGGGTGCGCGCGTGCGCGGCTACCAGGTGATCACGCGGCCCTGGTACCGATCCGGCAGCTCGGCAAGCACCGCCTCGAGGACTTCCGGCGCAACGACGATCACGTGTTCAGCACCGCCGATCTCGAACGTCTCGATCATCCGGTCCGCGACCTTCTCGTAGGAGAATCCCTGCCACCAGTCAGGACCACCGATGTCGATTCCGACGGCCGAAGCCTTGTCGCTCTTGACAGACCAGTCGCCGAGCATCGCGTGCATCCAGTGATCATCCAGAACCGAATAGCCGTCATGGGGCTGGATAGCGTAGTAGGTCACGCTGCCCTTCGGATACTCCTTGGCGACCTCGTACGCCAACACAATCCGATGCGAGGCGATCCGGAACGACGTGTCGGCGTTGATCACCGAACGCAGGGCCACGGCCTTGCTCGTATCGCCAAACCATGAGGTGAACCCGTTTGCGATGCCGCCGTAGACCGTGATCATGAAACCCATCGCCCCGATGAGGGCGAGAGCACTCCATCGTTTGGCCCCACTGGCCGCCATCAGCGGTGGTCGTACAAGCCTGGCTGCTCCTAGGGCGACGAAAGCGACCAGCGCGATCTGCACGCCGATGCCCAGTTTCCAGAAGTAATAGGAGAGCTGACCGTCGGCGATCAGCTGGTAGCCCGCGAGTACGCTCAGACCCGCCAGCAGCCCAACTAGGCTCCACGACTGGACGCCGTAGCGGTGGCGCACTCCGTATGACCAGCCCGCGACGACGCGCGGCTGGTAGGCGGCCATGAAGATCGCCAGCGCGAGCAGTCCGACGGTATGCGAGAACTGCGCGTCGATAGCGTCACCAGGCAGGGTCAACGTGCTACCCACGTCATATCCCGTGATCGTCAGCCCGATCTTCACCAGACAGGCAAGCAGCAGCGCGCCGATCGCCACCGTACTTGCCCAGTGGCGACGGAAGCCAAACCGCGTGCGCGGATCGCGCACGAGCGCAACCGCGAGGATCAGCCCCGCCCAGGGACCGATCAGCGGCCAGGCTCCCGTGGTGGCCACGACCAGACCGGCGGCCGGTGCGAGCACGACCGGGTGCCAGGGATCTGGGTGCGGCACGATGATCAGCACCATCAACGCGATCGTGACACCAGCGAACCCGACGTTCAGGTGTCCACGCATCAGGGATGAACCGCCCGGTCCGAGGGTCATCAAGGCGATCGCAGCCACGCTCAGCGTGATCGCCACCAACGGGTGCCGACGCAGCCCGGGGACCTGGACGACACCGGCTACGAGCAGCGCGGTCACCGCGACATATAGCGCTCCATAGGTATTGCTGTAGAGCACCACCTCGGCGATCGGCTCACGCGCCTCGGGGCCGACGCGTAACTCGGTGAGCCCGTTCATGAGCGAGTGCATGTACTGCGAGTAGGGGGCGTAGAAGAGGAGGGAGCCGTCGAAACCGGACTCTGCAGGCGGCAACTGGCCGAGCAGCCGTTGCAGGTAGATCATGCTGAAATGGCCTGCCTGGTCCCACCCGAGCATGAGGCGGGACATCTGTTCGACGCCATCGTTCCCGCGCACGAACGGCCACGAGAGCCAGCCGGCCGCAGCCGCCCCAGCCGGAATCATCAGATCGAGCCAATGAGGCCGCGGCAGGTACCGCTCTACCAATGCCTTGCCGCGTAACGCGTCGACTACAACGAAGTACACCAGCGCGCCAAGAGCGATGCCCACCAGCAGGCGTACCCGACCAAGTGTGCCGAAGACGTCGGGCATCCACCAGGTAGCCCCGTACCAACCGATGACGACTGAGCCGTTGATCAACAACCGCCGGCTCAGTAGCTGCGAGGAGGGGAACAGCACCAGGAGCAGAGCTGTGACCGTCACGGAAATCGCGGGCATGGGCTGCAGACTCGCGGCCACGAGGAACACTAACGCGACCGCCAGACCGGCCAGCGCGGCTAGCGCAACCGGAACGCTGGGGGCACGCGTGTTCCGCTCGACGGTTGTCGAGCCTGATCGTCTTTCCTCTCGTGTCGGCACCGCATGAGCCTACGGGACCCGTGCGGCCGGGGGCGCCCCGGTCTCACATGACGTCGCGCAGCTCGCGCGCGGCGCGGCTGTGGCCGATACGCCAACACGGACGCGGAACACGCCGAAAGCGAGGGCTCACGGTCACCCGGGCCCCTGCGATTACACTAAACCGGGCTGGCCTCAGCTGGCCATCGAATCCCACCACCCGCCCATCGGCTCAGCCGTCGACGCCGCTCCGACGTCTCATCGGACAGGACCTCCCACACATTGATCGAGGACCTGTCACCACGGCTGACCATGCGATGACACTCGGAGGATGAGCCGATGCACGCCGGAGTGCCTGTAGCGGTGGTCGTACCCGCCTTCAACGAGCAGCTGCTGATCACCCGCGCCGTGGAGACTGTGCCGGAGATCGTCGATTACATCATCGTCGTGAACGACGGGAGCTCCGATGAGACGGGGCCGATACTCGACCGCCTCACCGCGAGCGAGCCGCGGTTGACGCCGATCCATCTGACCCCTAACCGTGGAATTGGAGGGGCGCTAAAGGCGGGCTATCGATATGCCCTCGACCACACAGATGCGCAGATAATCGGCACTCTGGCCGGTGACGCGCAATGCGATCCGACCTACATCCCCGAGATGCTCGAGGTCTTCACCCGAGAGCAGCTCGACTTCGTCAAGGCGACCCGCTTTCGCCACAAGGAAGCGTTACGTGCGATGCCGACCTACCGAGGAATCGGCAACCGGGTTATCACTGTCCTCACCAGCATCTCGACTGGTTACTACAACCTCACCGACTCACAGAACGGTTACGGGTTCTTCTCTCGTGGGGTCTTCGAACGCCTGGACTGGGATCTCGTGGGCGAACGATACGACTACGAGAACACTATGCTCACGGCCTTGGCCCGGCTGGATGCGAAGCTACTGGAGGTCGGCGTGCCAGCGATCTATGGTCAGGAGACCTCGACGATCAAGTTCCTCCCGACGACGGTTCGGGCGTTGAAGGCCGTCTCGTCCGGCTTCGCCCAGCGGTATGCCCAACATGCGCGAACCGCCGGGCTCGATGCCTTCACCGGGCTCATCGCCGCGGGGGCCAGCCTGAACACCGTGGGCGCTGCGGTGGCCGGCTCCGGAGTCCTGGGCCGACGCGCTTCCTGGCGCAGAAGCGGGTTCACCCTAGCCGCCGCTGGGACCGCAGCCCTCGTAGCCGGCATCGGGGTCGATGCTCGGAATGTCCAACGGCGGCGGCGCTGCGGGCGGTCAGTGTGACTTTGCGCAGAGTGGCCGGGTGCAGCAGCAATGCGTGCGCCGCGCGGAGTAGCCTGTTGGGTTGACGCACCGCATCGCCGACAGAATCCCGGGGACCCCATCGCATGTCCGACACCGTCGCACTTGGCCAGCCGACCGTTGGCCAGGAAGAACTCGACGCGATAGCCGACGTCTTCAAGTCCGGCTGGATCGCCGGCAACGGCCCGACCTCACGACGGTTCGAGGCCGCGTTCTCCGCTGCGACCGCCTCCGAGCACACGCTCGCAACGAGCAACTGCACTACTGCGCTTCAACTAGCTTTCCACTGCCTTGGCGCGGGCGCCGGCGACGAGGTGCTGGTGGCCGACTACACCTTTCCTGCCACTGGCCATGCCGTGATGCACACCGGCGCGACGCCGGTGTTCGTCGACGTCCTACCCGATACTGCTTGCATCGATCCCCAGGCTCTCGAAGCCGCCATCACTGACCGGACCGTCGGCATCGCGGCCGTCGACTATGCCGGCCAGACTGCGGACTTCGATCTGCTCGAGCGGATCGCAAGCAAGCACGGCTTGTGGCTGGGAGAGGACGCCGCCCCGGCCGCAGGCGCGATGCACAACGGCCGACCCGCGGGATCGTTTGGCGATGCCGGGTGCTTCTCGTTCCACGGCCGTAAGGGAATCACATCCGGCGAGGGCGGCGCACTGACCACCAGCCACGCTGACCTCGACGCGAAGGCTCGGAAACTGCATGCCTTCGGTATCGAGAGCGCGCTCTCACGTGCGGCGTCGAATGATCTGCCGATACCGCAGTTCGATGAGCTCGGATTCAACTACAAGCTGTCGGACATCGCCGCGGCAATCATGCTGGTGCAGCTCGAACGGATGCCCACTCTGATCGCCAATCGGACACGCGTCGCCGAGCGCTACAGCGACGAGCTGGCGGACAACGATCTGGTCACCCTGCCGGTCACTCGGCAAGGGAATGTGCACGTGTGGCAGGCCTACACGCTCACGCTCGATCCGACGGTGCACCGTGGCGAGCTCGCTCGGATGCTGCGTGAACAAGGCATACAGTGCAACATCGGAACCTATGCTTCACATCTGCAACCGCTGTACGGGTTCGCGCAGCAGTGCCCGGTGTCGGCCGACCTCTTCGAGCGGCACTTCACGATCCCCATGCACGCCAACCTGCGGGACGACGAGATCGAGCGTGTTCTCAACGTCTTGAAAACCTCCCTGCCCAAGGCCCGCGCCTAGTCCCGACCTGCCAACATCGGCTCGACTGGAGAAAGACAACAACCATGGCTGAGAAAACCGTCTTGTTCACCGGCGGCGCCGGATTCATCGCCGCGTACACGATTCCTATGCTCCTGGAGAAGGGCTACAAGATTCGTGTCCTCGACAACATGACCCGCGGTGATCGAGACCGGATGAACGAGCTCGCCCAGACCGGCAACGTCGAGCTCATCGAGCGCGACGTACGGTACGGTGGCGCCGTACGTGAGGCCATGCGCGGCTGCACCCACGCCATCCACTTCGCAACCGTGTCGATCAACAAGTCGCAGGCTGATCCGCATGAGTCTATCGATATCAACATGATCGGCAATCACAACGTTTTCGCCGCCGCTGCCGACGAGGGCGTCGAACGGCTCGTGTTCGCCTCGTCAGCGTCGGTGTACGGCGATCCGGAGCACCTGCCGATGCACGAGGACGACAAGCTCAATCCGCTCACCCCGTACTGCATCACCAAGCGGGCCGGTGAGGATCTGCTGGGCTTCTACCAGCGCCGGCAGGGCCTGACCTGGAATGCGCTGCGCTTCTTCAACGTGTACGGCCCCGGCCAGAAGACCGAGGCGTACTACACCTCAGTGATCAACCACTTCGTCAACCGGTTGCGTAACGGTGAAGCGCCGATCATTGATGGAGATGGCGAGCAGTCCATGGACTTCATCCACGTTCGTGACATCGCGCGCTCCGTCGTCGCGGCCCTCGAGTCGGAGCAGTGGGGCAAGCCAATCAACATCGGAACCGGAATTGACACGTCGATCGCGCAGTTGGCGAAGATTCTCATCGAGGCCGTGGGGGCCGACGTCGAGCCGCAGTTCAACCGGCGCGATGTGCTGGTCAGCCGTCGCGCGGCGGATATTTCACGAGCCAAGGAGATGCTCGGCTGGGAGCCAACTATCGACGTGTACGACGGTATGACGGATCTGGTTCGCAACGACCAGTCCGCAGGCTAGGTCCGTGGGCGTTCGCGAAGAGGGATTGCCGCCGAACCCGTACAATCCGCTGGCGTGGATCAGTGGCGACCCCGTGATCGGTGACGGCACCTGGATCGGCGCCTTCACGGTGATCGACGGCAGCGGCGGGCTGAAGATAGGCAAGGGCTGCGATGTCTCGTGCGGCGCGCAGATCTATACGCACGCCTCGACCAAACGGTGCGTGAGCGGTCGCGCCTACAACACCGTCGATCGCGCTCCTACCCAGATCGGTGACTACGTGTTCGTTGGCGCGAACGCCGTGATCCAGATGGGTGTGACCGTCGGCGACCGGGCCGTCATCTCGGCCGGCGCGGTCGTCGCGAAGGACGTCCCTGCCAACACGCTGGTCTCCGGGATACCTGCCGAAGCTCGGGCGCATGTCGTGGTCGAGGATGGCAGGGTGACATTCGTACCCTTGGACCACAAGACATTGGCCCCCGAGGAGTAACTCCCGCGTGCGTATCGCAGTCGTCAACAACTTCTTCCCTCCGCGTGTTGGTGGTAGTTCACACCTCTCTCACTCGCTTGCCGTCGGTTACGCCGAGCGCGGTCACGAAGTCATCGTGATCACGGCAGCCTACCCGGGCGCGCCACCGTACGAGGAGCAGGACGGCATCAAGATCTACCGTTTTCCGGCGATGGCAATGCCCAAGACCCGGTTGTCGGTGTCGTTCGACATGGCCTTTGCGACGCGCCCTACGCTTCGAGCTCGTACTAACCGTGTGCTGAAAGCCTTCGGTCCTGACGTCATCCACCAGCACGGGCAGTTCTTCGACCTCACCTGGAGCACCGGCCGCTGGGCGCGGGCCAACAACGTGCCGGTCCTACTGAGCGTGCACACTCGCCTGGAGAGCCCTGACAAGAACTACGAGAAGGTCTTTCGTGGTCTCGACGCGAGCATCGTGCGACCGACACTTAAGCGTTACCGACCCACCTTCGTGGTAATGGACGTGCTGATGGACCAGTACATCAAGGCGCGGTACCACGGCGCGATAGGAGGTCTGGTGAACATTCCGGTCGGCGTAGAGCTCGACCGGTTCCGCGGCGGTGATCCCCAAGTCGTCCGCGAGCGGCACGGGTTGGCGGCGGACACGCCGTTGATCGCCTCGATCGGTCACGTCATTCAGCTTCGAGACCGGATCGCGCTGATCGAGGCGCTGCCGAAGGTCCGAGCCCACGTCCCGAATGCGAAGCTCGCTGTCATCGGTGGCGTCTACTACGACCGCTACCTGACTCGTGCACAAGAACTCGGTGTTGACGACATGCTCATCAATACTGGTGCGGTGCCGCGTGACGACGTTCGCGACTACCTGGCGGCGGCAACGATCGAGTCGCACGAGCTCAACGGCTACGGATTCGGTACCGCGAGCCTTGAGGCGATGGGGGTAGGGGTCCCGATCGTCGCCGCGGTGCGCGGCGACAACTTCCCGGGAATCCCGCTCGTAGACGGCGAGAACATCTACCTGTTCGAGGTCGGCGACACCGACCAGTTGGCCGAGAAGGTTGTACGTGCGCTCCAGAACCCAGCAGAGGCCCAAGCGATCGGTCGTCGTGGCGCCGACCTCGTCGAGCAACACTTCACGATGAACGCGGTGCTCGATCAGCACCTTGAGACTCTCGGCAAGCTCAACGAGGCCACGGCCGGGTGCTGAGATGACAGATCCGACGGCTGCCTCAGGCCCGGGCGAGGAGCACCGTGGCGAGGACCCAATCGGCCCCCAGTCGCCTACAGGACCCGCCCTTGACCGTCCCTCGCGATCCAGTGAGGCGACCGGTGGTGCACAGGATGCGGCCCAACTCTCACCACTCGACGAAGATGACGAGCCGGCTTCGTCCGAACCCAAGGTGTACCGTCACCCGCTTCTTCACAAACTGGTTATCATCGGGCGCATTGTGGTGGTGCTGGCCGTCGCCGGTGCCGTCACGTACACGATGGTCGCTCACTGGGGCGAGATCGTGCAGACCTTCAGGGTGCTGTCGTGGAAGTCCATGGTTGTCACGGTGCTCGCTATCGCGGCGTCAATGGCGTGCAGTGTGAAGGTGTGGCAGCACCTGCTCGAGGCGATGGGCACCCAAATCCGCTTCGGGCACGCTGCCCAGGTCAACTTGGTCGGTCAGCTCGGCAAGTACCTTCCAGGTAGCGTCTGGGCGTTCGTGTTGCAGGCACAGCTTGGAAAGCAGTTCAAGATCCCTCGGGCTCGAGCGCTCGTCGCGCTACTGCTCGCGGCGGGCATGAGCATTGTGACGGCTGGCACGGTCGGCGCCCTCGCGGCCCCCTCGCTCAGCGAGACGTGGGGCGGCTGGGCATGGTTACTGCTGCTTGGGCCGCTTGGACTGGTGACTCTTGCCCCGCCTTTGTTGACCCGAATCGCGAATCTCGCCATCAGAGCGATGCGCCGTTTGGAACTAGATGCCAACCTGCGCGGCAAGCACGTGACGCTGGCCGCGCTCTGGTCCTTCGGCGCTTGGATCTTTCTTGGTCTGCACATCTGGCTGCTCACCGGTTCGCTCGCCCGGCAGACGGTCGGCGGGTACGTTCTCTGCATGGCCGCGATCGCCCTCGCCATGGCGGCAGGCTTCGTGGCGTTCATACTGCCGTCAGGAATCGGGGTCCGAGAGGCAATCCTGGTCGCCGGGCTCTCACCCATTGCCAGCGTCAGCCAAGCCCTGGCGATCGCGCTGGCCTCACGTATCTTGTTCACCTTCGCGGATCTGCTGAGCGCCCTCGGCGGGCTGATCGCTTCGCGGATCACTCTGCGCACTCGCGCGGGTGGCCATATCGCGGAGACTCGAGCGCTCTCGGAGCACCGCGGTGGAAAGTAGCCCTGCCATCTCGGTTGTGTTGCCTAGTCGTTCGGCGGGCGTCGCCGTCGCGATCGCGATGGCGAGCCCCGCGCCGTGTGCAATGCTCACCTCGATGCGCAGCACAGGACGTCCTGCGCCCAACCGGCCGACGATCTCGGCACGTGGCCGACCAGTCGCATCGGCGAGGACCTCGACGTCCCGCAACGATAGTCTCGCCCACTTGGAGACCGCTTTGATGACGGCCTCTTTCGCACACCACCGGCCTGCGAAGCTCTCGGCGGGCTCGGCCTGGGCGCGGCACTGAGCGATCTCGGTCCGCGTGTAAGCGGCCAAAGGCGGAGCAACGAAACGGTCGATCAGTTCAAGGTCGACGCCTACGCCCCACTCCAGCAAAGCGTTCATCGACTCGGCTCAGAGCGCCGGATCAATGTCGATCGTGACTCTGCGGGTGAACTCCTGCAGCAGATCGTAGCCGTCCCACAGCCGATTGAACGCCAGCGCTTTGCCGAACGGGACCATCCGATCGATGCCTCGGCCATTGAGCGCCACCGCCAACTCGCGGAGCTCGGAGGGCTCGAATCCGTGATAGGCCAGGGTTTGGTCACGGCGTTCGATATGCGGAGCCAGCTCGAGCAACGTGTCGAGGGACAGCGAGTAGAACAGGCCGCCTCCGCAGAACTCGCCGCGCACCTGGGGGAAGCTCTCGACGGTCAGCATCACCAGCTCGTTGCCTTCACGCCGCAGCGCCGACACGTCCGCGTCGATCATCGTGCGGTACGACTGCAGGATCTTCGCCACCGCGGTCGCGGTGTCGACCGAGTACCCCTTCGCATCGATCGACGCGCGAAGCCGGCTCATCAGGTCCCGAGCGCACTCCTCGACATCGTCCCGCTGGCCCACCCATACCACGAGCCGTGGTGACGAGCACCCGAGCTGGTCGAACCAGTAGGCGTCATTGAACAGCAGCGTGCACAACCGGTCGCGCTCGGCGGCGCCCAGAGCCTCGTAGGCCGTGGTCTTGATCGCGCCGAGCGAGAACCGGTCCGGGAACGTGAGCTCCTTCGCGTGTGGTGGCAGCGGGGAGCGGCGGATCGCATCCACCGTGCCGTCGCCGCCCCAGATGACCCGTACATCGCAGGCGGCGGACAGTGCATCGGTGATCTCCTGCTCGTGCCCGTACGTCACCATCGTCGAGGTCGCGGCGACGGCCGGGAAGTCACCAACCACATCGCGAATCGCGCCGACGATCGTTGCGGCCTGCTCGGTCGAGCGCTCGGACATCCGGACGATGTTCCGATTACCGGTGAGCGTCGCCAGGAGCCAGGAGTAGACGAAGAGGGTATCGACGTTAGCCGGCGGCACGTGGAAGACAGTGCCCCGCGGCATCAACAACTCGGTCTCGGTGCCGAGCGCCGCGAAGCTGTCGGCGAGCCGTCGTAACTCGGCCTTGCGCATCCAGAACGCCAGTGCCTCGGTCTCGGGCATGCCACGACCGATCTTGCTGAGCCGGCGGGACAACGCCGCGCCGAAATCGATGACCTCGTCGCCAAAGGGCGGTAGCGTCCTGGCACTCGAGATCGCGGCAACCACGGCATCGGTGTCTGAAGTGCGCTCCGTTGGTACCAGCTGGCGCAGCCGACTCATACGGTCACCGGCTGACGGTCGAAGGCGTGCGTGTCAGAGCAGCCGCGCAGCTCGGATCGGGGGACGCGCCCGATGATCTCCAGGCGCTTACCCGACCAACCGCCGTCGGCGGGGTCACCGACTCCGTGCACGACGCCGAGATCCTCCGTCAGGAGGACGTGTCCGGGATAGGACTGCGGCAGCACGCTGAGCACCTCGATGAGCCCGACCTCGCCGTCCCTCGCCGGTTGCCAGGTGAGGGGGTCACGAATGATCACATCGGCGAAGTTCGGCGGGTAGAGATAGCCGTCGTCGCCCTCCATGAACACCGAACCGACCTGTTCGACCATCCCGTAGTAGTTGTGCACTCGGCGCAGCCCCGTCGCCTCCCGAAAGGCCTGCTTGAACTGCACGTTGCCGACGGCTTCGTCCTGCAGCTTCTTCCATCCGCCGGAATGGATCAGAACGCCGTTGCTCAGGTCGACCTCGAGGCCGTGCTCACGGATCTGGCCGAGGAAGTACTTCCACACCATGAAGGTGAACCCAAACATCAGGATCGGACCGTCGCCGTACTCGGCGAGCCAGCGCCGCAACCCGTCGACGTCCAGTTTCATGTCGTCGTCGAGTGCATAGAAGTGCTTGCGTCCGTACTGGATCATGCCGAGCACGCCGGCGCCGCGCGCCGAGAACATCGCGCGGTTGCGCACTACGTTCGGAGTATCGATGACGATCATCGGCACCCGCTTGGGACCAAGGACCGTGGTCATGATCGTGCTCAGTGCCCGCGACTGTAGGTCGGCAGTGGTGCGATCGAGGATGATTCTGCTCACCGCTTGGCCGGTCGTGCCCGAGGACGTCATGGTCTTGAACACTTCGTCATCCGGCACGCTCTTGAGCAGATGTGACTTGAACAACGAGACCGGCAGATACGGGAACTGGTCCAACGATGACACATCGCGCCAGTCACGCGTGCCGAGCGAGCCGATGATTCTGGCGTACTCCGGGCTGCGCGCGGCATGACGGCGGGTCAGGTCGTTCAGCGTGCGCAGTAACATTCTCTCGCGGTCGGGCTGCGGGATGGTGAACTGCGCTCGCGAGAAGTACTCGTCGAGATTCACTTCTCCTCCTCCAGGCTTTCCTGCAAGCGGCGGTAGTCGACCTTGCCGCTAGACATCACCGGCAGTGTGTCGACTCGGCGGAGCTCGATCGACTTCGGCGGGAGGTTCAGATCCGCACACAACTGGCGTTGCAGCTGCTTGAACTCGTCCTGCGCGCCCCACTCGGTGAACATCACGATGTCGTCGCGCATTCCCGGTACGGCCGCGACCGGACCGCGTCCGGCGACCAACGCCTCGACCTCGTCGAGCGAGATCCGCACCCCAGAGACCTTCGCGATCCGCTTGGTGCGGCCGGTGATGTACAGAAATCCGTCCTCGAGCCGACCGAGGTCACCAGTCAGCAAGACGCCATCGGTCTGATCGCCATTCTGGAGATCATCGGGACGTTCGGCATAGCCCATCATCACGTTGGGGCCTCGATAACGCACCTCGCCAATCACGCCGTCACCAACGGCCCGCCCGTCCTCACCGACGATGCTTAGTTGCCCACCTGCGAGGGCCACACCGGCTGACCCAACGTGCTGGCGGGTGCCATTGACTCCGCGGCAGGCGATCCGTGGCGCGGCTTCAGTCTGACCGTACATGACATACATCTCGCCACCGCGCTCGGCCATGATGTCGGCAAAGCGTTCCACCTCCTCGACGGCAAGCTTGCCACCGGCCTGAGTCACGGCCCGTAAGGAAGGCAACTCCATGCGCTCGAGGCGCAGCCGCTTGAGCATCGCGAAGGTGCTCGGCACCCCGTTGAGGATCGTGACCCGGTGCTCGCGGACGGCGTCCCAGAACGCACCCTCGAACATGCTGGCGTCCGTGACGACAACGGCACCTCCCACCGCGAGGTGGGTATTGATGACGGACATGCCGTAGCTGTAGAAAAGCGGCAGCGTGGTAATGGCTCGGTCGGTGCCAGTCAGCGAGAGTGACTCGATGATCGATCTGGTATTCGCGTCGATGTTTCCGCGCGAGAGGCGCACGAACTTGGGGCTGCCCGTGCTGCCTGACGTAGTCAGCAGGATGGCGAGATCGGGATGCAACGAGGTCGGCTCACCGGACCGCCGGTACACCGCCGGGAGCACGTTTCGGTAGCCAGCCGGCACATGCCGCCCGCCCGGCGAGACGATCAGATCGGGACGATAGCGCTCCACGAGCGCGGTCGCGAAATCTGGGTTGAGCGTGGCATCCAGAAGCGCGATGGCGTGCCCGGCCGCGATCGCACTGCGATAGTGGATGATCGATTCTGTCGTGGCGTCGCCGAACAGGAACACCAAGCCGCGCTGACCGGTGGCTGCCGCGAACTCCGCGGCGGATCGGTCGAGATCGCCGTAGGTCGTGATCGCGCCAGTGGCCGCGTCGATCAGCGCAGCACGATCGACCAGAGACCCCGGCGCACCGGTCATATAAGCATCCCACCGTCGACGCCGATGACCTGCCCCGTCACATACGCTGACAAATCGCTCGCCAAAAACAGGATGGTCTTGGCGACATCTTCAGGGGTGCCGGCGCGGTTCATCTTCACCGACTCCACCCGCTCGGCGAACTTCGTCTCGTCGAGCGCACGGGTCATATCCGTATCGATGAAGCCCGGTGCGACGGCGTTGACCCGGATCTGCTGAGGAGCGAGTTCCTTGGCGGCCGAGTAGGTGAACCCGATGACTGCCGCCTTCGAGGCCCCGTAGGCGACCTGGCCGGAGTTGCCGACCCGGCCGATGATCGAGGCGAGATTAATGATGCTGGCCGACTTGCTCTTGCGCATCAGCCGGGCTGCTGCCTGCAGATGATGGATCGGGCCCGCCGTGTTCACCGCCAGGGTATGGTTGAGCGATTCCTCGCTGATCATGCCGATGAGCGCGTCGTCGAGGATGCCGGCGTTGTTCACGAGGATGTCGAGGCCGCCGAACTCGCGGCGGATCTCCTTGTAGGCCTCACGGATCTGCTCCGGATCGCTTGAGTCACAGGCAACCGCCATCGCACGCACGCGGTGCGTCGATTCGACACTCCCCACCGTTTCCTGGGCATGGTCGGCATGGTTGCGATAGCCGATAACAACATCGGCTCCAGCCTGCGCGAGCAGCTCAACAGCCGCCCGGCCGATCCCCCGGCTACCGCCGGTCACGAAGGCGGTGCGGTCAGCAAGATCGATTTCAACCGTCAAAGCTCACACCGTTCTTCGTCAGGATCTCTTTGGACTTCTCGAAGCTGCTCATGTCGATGACGTCCTCAGTCTCCAGCATGACATCGAACGCGTCTTCGATCTCCCCTACGAGACGCATGTGTGCGACCGAGTCCCACTGCTCGATCCCGCGGTACTTCAGGCTCGCCCAGTCCAACCGCTCCTCGTCGACATCCAGTGCCTCGGAGAACGCGGCCTTCAGCTTGGCTTCGTTGCTCATGTTTCTCACTTTCAACTTCAGTTGCCGCGCCCCTGAGTGGCATCGGCCAAAGACACGATTCTATCGAGCGGTCGGAGCACGTCTCAGTGACGTCACTCGCTATGAGTCTCCTGCTGCCAGGCGCGCAAACGCTCGGCAAGGTCTGCGGGAACTCCTTCGGGCATCTCACCGCGACCCAGGAGGTATTCGGTCATCGCATCGACCAGCTCGGGGGGTACACCGTTGCGCTCCAGTCCGACAGTATTGATGCCGGTCGTGCGAGCTGGGTTTCCCAGCGTAATAGCGAAAGCCGGTGCATTGCGCCGAACAGCACTCCCCATACCGACCATTGCACCGGGACCAACCTGCAGACGCTGATGCACGACCGAGGACATGCCGACATTGGCACCTGACCATACGCGCGACAGTCCACCTAGCATGACCGAGCAGGAGAGGATGACACGGTCGCCGAGGATGCAGTCATGACCGACATGCGTCTGCGTCATCAGGAAGCAGTCGTCGCCGATCCGTGTCGGATGTACGCTGCCGGGCTGGATGTTCGCGAACTCATGAATGACGTTGCGATCGCCGATGATGATCTCGCCGATCTCGTCTGAGCTCTCCCATACCGGTCCGTGCTTGACACCATAGATCTCCGGCGGGGTGCCTATGACAACGTGCGGACCGATCCAGTTGCCTGAGCCGATCGTTGTGTGGCCGGCGATCACTGAATATGGGCCGATGGTGTTCTGATCGCCCATGTGAACGTCAGGGCCGATCACGGCGGTCGGGTGGGTGTTGTTTGCCATCAGCTCACCTCCTGGTCTCGACATTGATCGTCTTACCGGTGCGAGCCGACTCCCGGATCGCCTCACCTACCGCGACCGCGGTCAGGCCGAGCTTGAGCGTGACGATCGCCGACTCCTTGCCCATGACGGCGTCGCGGAACACTTCGTGCTCGGTGCGCAACGGCTCCGGCTTGGGGAACGCGAACCGGGTCACATCGCCCTCGGTCATACCCCTGAAGTGGGCGACGTCCTGCCACTGAGACTCGACCGTGCCATTCGCGTAGAAGGTCAGGTCCCCTTCCAGAGTGCTCGCCTCGAAGGTGCCCTTCTCACCCGTGACAACGGTGACTCGCTCCTTCTTGGGCGAGAGCCAGTTCACCAGCACATTCGCGACCAGATCACCTTCCAGCTGACCAGTGACAGCAACAAGGTCCTCATGCTCGCGACCCGACTTGTGCGCCGTACGCGCACTCACGGCCTGGAACTCCCGGCCAGTGACGAAACCAACGGAATCAATGTCGTGCGATGCGAGATCCATGACCACGCCCACATCGGCGATGCGGGCTGGGAAAGGTCCTTGGCGACGGGTAGCTATCTGGTAGATCTCGCCGAGGTCCCCGGCGCTCAGCCGCTTCTGGAGCTGCTGAAGCGCCGGGTTGAAGCGCTCAATATGGCCGACTGCACCGATCAGGCCGGCCTTCTCGAACCGCTCAACCATCGCGTTCGCGGTCGCCGAGTCGCGGGCGACCGGCTTCTCGACCAGCATGTGGACGCCCGCAGAAGCAAGCTGCTCGGCCAGCTCGCCGTGCGCGGCGGTCGGCGCTGCGCACACGACGTAGTCCGGATCCAGCGCCAGTAACTGCTCGATCGATCCAAATACCGGCGCCGCCCCTGCTGCGCCGGCGGGATCACCCGCCGGATCGCACACCCCGACGAAGTCGACGCCGTCGAGCGCATGCAGGTTTCGGGCATGATTTCGGCCCATCGATCCAAGTCCGATGAGCCCCGCCTTCAGGTTGGCCATGCGGCTCACGCTCCGGCCGTTGCGACGGCGTTGACGGACTCGACGATCTTCTCGAGGTCACTCTGCGTCAACGATGGATGCACGGGCAGAGAGACGACCTCTGCCGCCGCACGCGCCGTCTCGGGCAGATCGACGTCAATTTCGAAGGAGGGGAGCTGGTGAGTCGGGATCGGGTAGTAGACGCCAGACCCGACGCCCTTGTCGGCCAGCTGTCGGACGAACTCATCTCGCTGGCCACCCACCAACCGAATGGTGTACTGGTGATACACGTGCGTAGCGTTGTCGGCGACCGGCGGCACGACGACGCCCCGTAGGTTCTCATCGAGGAACTTCGCGTTCGCCTGTCGCTTGGCGGTCCAATCGGCCAGCTTCCGGAGTTGCGCACGGCCGATCGCCGCGTGCACGTCGGTCATCCGGGTATTAAACCCGACGACCTCGTTCTCGTATCGCTTCTCCATGCCCTGGTTGCGAAGCAGCCGCACCATCCGAGCAAGCTGGGGGTCGCCTGTGGTGACCATGCCGCCCTCACCGGACGTCATGTTCTTCGTGGGGTAGAGGCTGAACGCGCCGAACGTGCCGAAGCTACCGACTCGCTTGCCGTCAAGCTCGGCCCCGTGTGCCTGAGCGGCGTCCTCGTAGATCGCCAGGCCACGAGCGTCAGCGATGCGGCGCAGCTCGGTCATATTGGCTGGGTGCCCGTATAGGTGCACCGGCATGATGCCAACCGTACGTTCGGTGATCGCGGCCTCGACAGCCCCCGGGTCGAGACAGAAGTAGTCCGGTTCGATGTCTGCGAACACCGGCGTGGCGCCTGCGAGCGCGACCGAGTTGCCCGTCGCTGCGAAGGTGAACGAGGGAACGATGACCTCGTCCCCAGCCTGAACGCCTGCGGCGATCAGCCCCATGTGCAGAGCCGACGTGCCCGAGTTCACTGCGACGCACTCGGCTCCAGCTACAAGATCGGCAAACTCCGTCTCGAAGGCCGACACCTCAGGACCCTGCGCGATCATCCCGGACTGGAGGACGCGGAGTACGGCGTCCTGCTCTTCTTGACCGATGATAGGAGCAGCTGCGGGAATCATTGCTGGCAAAGGAGACCTCCTCGTGGATCGCGAACTCGCGACCTCAGGCGCTGTGGATCGCATTCGAGCATACTGCCAGCCGGGGGTTCACCGATGCGCGCGCGAACATGGCGGTCGGCCGATGTCTCAGTAACGCTGCTCACAAGGCTGGCGCTCCTTCTGGCGCAGCGAGCCGGAGCCCAGGCCACGCGCGGGACGTGTAGTATCTGCATGCCGCTGAGCGCGCTCGTCTACCCTGCGAAAGGTCACACCGTGTCACGCTTCATCGACCAGCAGGCCGATGACGCGACCCACACCGACGAGGGCGGACTGACCAGTCTGGCGCAGACGGACGGCATCAGAGCGACCGGCGCGACAGCTATGCGCAGGCGAAGCCGGTGGAGCCGCGCCTGGGCCCCACTGATGCTGGCGGTGCTCGCGTTCGCGGTCTCGATGACCGTGGTACTGCGCCATTCGCCAGAGTTCTCGCCGATCGACGAGTACATGTACTACGACGCGCTCTATCAGTTTGAAGAGCATGGCATGGTGCGCGTCGGTGATCGGACCACCCCCGAGGCGCGGCACCGCATCGGGTGCACCGGCGTCATCTATCAAGGAAAATTTGGTCCAGAATGTCGCGGGTTCTTCGAAAAGCGGTCTCAGCTGCCCTTCGGCGGCAAGACCACCGCCGACGCCTATACGCCCCTCTACATCGCCAGCGCGTACTACGGCGCGAAGCTCTTCCAGTGGCTGGGCGTGGATGACCTGCTGACCGCCGCCCGAATGACCTCGCCCTTCTGGCTCGCGGCCGGAATGCTGGTGTTTTTCGCGCTGTTACGACAGTTTCAGGTGCGCGACGGCACAATCATCGCTCTCGGCGCGACTTATGTCGGTGTGCCACTGGCGTGGTGGAACACGACCTTCCTCACGACTGACGCGCCTGGCTTCCTCGCGGGTTCTGCCGTTCTGCTCACGGCCCATCTCGCCGCGACTCGCAAGGCTAGCCCATGGTGGTTCGTCGTCATTGCAGCGCTCGCTGTGGGTCTTAAGGTGACCCACCTGCTCGCAGTCGGTCTGGCGATCGCGTACCTGCTCACGATGTTCGTACTTCGGCAGTCTCCCGAAACCCGCCGACTGCTGCTGCGCCCTCAATCATGGCGCAGAGCGACCGACAAGTGGCTTGCAGGGTTTGCAGTGGGCGCCGGACTGATCGCAGTACTTGTGCAGCTGGTGTGGTTGCGCATTCGTACCGCGAACGCCGTAGGGGACGTTCCGCCTGTCATCAAGGCGAAGTTCGGCCTGGGTGAGCTCTTACTGCAGTCGATGAACTTTCTCAGCAATTCCCTGAGCTGGAATGTGCCGCCCGGTGTGATCTACCCAATGCCGGCATACTTGTGGTTCCCGATCGCTTCGCTGTTCATCCTGACGATCGCTGGTCTGGTCCTCGGATTCCTGCCGCGCCCAGTTTCGGTCAATGAGCGTGCGATGACCTGGTGCATCGTCGGTTCTACTGTCCTCGCGGCCCCATTGTTGGCCACCGCTCTCTACGCAACCCAGGGCTGGTACTTTTCCATTCCGGGCCGCTATGCCCTACCACTCATCCCAGCATTCCTTCTACTGATCGGGATCACCTTCCGTCAGGCCAGAGCCATGAAGCTGCTCGGCATATATGCGGCGATCCTGATCGCGTGGACCATCGGGTACACGTTCGTCCCCGGGCACTACTAATGAGCACGACGATCGAGAACGAACCTATCCGCCGCGAGTCGTCTCGGCGTCGACCAGTCTGGTCGATGCTCTGGGCGCCGATGGTGCTCGTCATTGCCTCGTTCGCGTGGGCGCTGCCCTTGATCACGTCCCATAGTCAGGCGTTCTCGCCGGTAGACGAGTGGGTCTACTACGACTACCTGGCGAAGATTCCGGAACAGGGAATCGTACGTCAAGGTGAGCCACTGAGCGAGGAGTCGCTACGGCTGATGTCGTGTACCGGGGTGCAGGTATATGGGCCGATGGGCTCGCGCTGCCATGCCAGCCAACTGGACCCGAGCAAGTACCCGTTCAAGGGCATCACGACGGCTGACGCCTACACGCCGCTCTACTTCTGGACGACCTGGGTCGGCGCCAAAGCGACGAACGCCTTGGGTGTCGAGAGCATGCTGGTCGCAGCTCGGCTCACGAGTGCGATCTGGTTGGCGGTCACGATGGTCCTCTTCTATGCCTTGCTACGCACCGTGCGCGCAAACAACGTGCTCATCGTCGGCCTCGGCTTGTGTTTCATCGGTTCCCCGGCCGCGTTCTGGACCTACTCCTTCGTAAGCACGGATGCTCCGAGCCTGGCCTTTGGCTGCGCGATCCTGCTCGCCGCGCGGCTACAGGTGCTCCGTCGAATCAGTCCGTGGTGGCTGATCGCCCTTTCGGTGCTGGGCACCCTGTTCAAGGTGACCAACATCCTCGCCGTCCTGTGCGCCGCTGCGTACCTGCTCGTCTATTGGATCCTCGGTGTCGAGAAGGACAGTCGCTGGTCGGTCCTTCGGCAGCCCCGAAGCTGGCGACATACCGGCGACTGGCGACTGGCACGCACGGCGCTTTACGCGACCGGGGCATCGATTGTTGCTCAAGGCATGTGGCTGCTTGTCCGCAGGTTGCTGGCAGTGGGCCCCATAGCCCCTCAAGATTTCGACGGTAGCTTCGGAATCGATGCACTCGGGCATCAGCTAATCAACTTCATCAACGGCACCCTCGTATCCAATGTCCTTATCGTTGGCCAGTCCGACCTGGGATACCCGTTGCCGGACTACCTGGGGCGGCCGTTGACGTGGATCGCGCTGATTGGAGTGTTCGGGATCCTGTTTACCAAGGCACCCTTGCACGGGGCACGGGACTACGACGCACTACGCTGGTCGATCGCGCCCAGCGCAGTGCTTCTCGCACCGCTGCTGGCTACCGCACTCTTCCTCACGCAGGGCTTCTTCTTTCACTTTCCAAGTCGCTACGGGCTGGCTCTGGCGGCGTCCTTCCTGCTGATGTTCGCGATGCTGCTGCGTGAGAAGCGGTACGTCAACTGGTTGGTCTTGCTCTACGGGTTGGCGCTGGTCGTATGGGGCTTGCGGTACTCGACCCTGCCCACGTCCGTGTGACCCAATGATCGAGTGGCGTACGCGACGCGAGTAGCATGAGGTCGATCTTGAACCAAGGGAGCTCGATGGCGGAATCGGCAGCGCAGCATCGCGCTGCGCGGCTCTCTGGCCTCCCCATGAAGCGGGTCGGTGGCGGCTCGCGCTCCGGTAGCCACATCCGTCGCCGGATCAGAGAGATCTTGGGCCAGCGCGAACTTCTCGGGTTGCTGGTGAAGCGCGAGCTGAAGGCCCGCTACAAGGACAGTTCGCTGGGAATCCTATGGAGTCTGGTCCGGCCGATCGCTCAGTTCCTCGTGTACTACTTCGCTATCGGTCAGGTGCTCGGGGTGGCGCGCGCGATTCCGAACTTCGCCGTATACGTGTTCGTCGGACTCTCCACCTGGTCACTGTTCACCGAGATCATCAACAACGCCACAACATCGATCACGGGCAATGCCGGACTCATCAAGAAGGTGTTCGTGCCCCGTGAGATCTTTCCGCTCGCGGCCGTCGGCGGCGCTCTCTACAACTATGCGGTGCAGCTGATCGTGCTGTTCATCGCGATGATCGTGACCAGCTCGGTCCCGCTAAGCACCGATATCTGGTATGCGGCACTAGCTTTCGTCCTCATCGTCGTCTATGCGTCCGCGATCGGGCTGTTCCTTGCAGCGGTCAATGTGTATATGCGCGATATGGAGCACCTCATCGAGGTGACACTGATCGTGCTGTTCTGGGTCTCCCCGATCGTCTACGCATTCCATTTCGTTCACGAGCGCGTCGGCGGGACAATCTGGGAGACCATCTATGTGGCCAACCCAATTACCCTCGGCATCCTCGGAATGCAGAAGGGGCTGTGGATCGACGGCTCACGTAACGGATCAGAGACGACCAACTTTCCAGATCATCTCGCCATGCAGATGTCGATCGCACTGATCGTCGGTCTCACCCTGCTATATCTGGCCGAGCGCGTGTTCTCGCGCCTTCAGGCCAACTTTGCTCAGGAACTATAGGGCGATGAGTGGATCACCTGCAGTAGTCCGGCTTGAGAACGTCTCGAAACGGTTCGTCCTGCGCAAGGACAAGAGCCTGAAGGAGCAGCTGGTCAACTTCGGCCGCAGCCGCCGGCACCGGGACGAGTTCTGGGCGCTACGAGACCTGGATCTCACCATCGACGCCGGCAGCACAGTCGGCCTTATCGGACACAACGGCTCAGGCAAGAGCACCCTGTTAAAGGTGATGGGCGGCATCATCGAGCCGACCACCGGCTCGGTGTATCGACGGGGTCGCATCGCCGCTCTCCTCGAGCTCGGGGCAGGCTTCCACCCGGACCTCACGGGTCGTGAGAATGTCTTCCTGAACGCGGCCATCCTCGGCCTCACGCGGACCGAGACAGCCAAGCACTTCGATGAGATCGTCGCGTTCTCCGGTGTCGAGGAGTTCATCGATACGCAGGTCAAGTTCTATTCATCCGGAATGTACGTGCGGCTCGCATTCGCGGTAGCAGTCCACGTCGACCCGGACCTGCTGCTGGTTGACGAGGTACTAGCGGTCGGTGACGAACCATTCCAACGCAAGTGCATGGACAAGGTTGCCGAGTTTCAGCGAGAGGGCCGGACGATCATCCTCGTCAGTCATGCCGCCGACCAGGTCGGCCGGCTGTGCGACCGAACGCTCTTACTCGATCATGGCGACCTGGTTCACGACGGCGATCCTTCTGAGGGCCTGCGGCGGTTGCGCCTAGGCTTTCAGGAGGCTCGACTTGCCGAGATCGACCGACAGCGCGCGGCTCGTCAGCTTCGCGAAGGGTCGCCAACCCAGATCGAAGCAGCGATCATCCACGATGTCGGCTTCAGGCCAAGCCAGACTGTCGCGGATCTGGTCACCGACGGATCGAGTCTGGCATTCACGCTGGACTGCGAGTTCTTTGATCCGAGACATGCGTATGACGTGGGCATCGGCATCGAGACCGCCACCGGAAGCCGGGTGTATCAGGTCGCCGCGAGCGACTTCGACGAACAAGTGCGCATCACCGAATCGAGCCGCATCAACGTATCCTTCACGATCCCGTCTCATCACCTCGGAGGCGGACACTACGTGGTTAGTGCGGCCATCGCCCGCGACGGCGGCGAGGTCGTCGCCGGGCTCAATCCGGCGCTGTGGTTCGAGGTCGAAGGGTCCGGCAGAGGCAGCGGCGTCATCGACATGCATCCTGACTTGTCCATTCGGCCGAGGCCTCAGACACCCGACTGATGATGCCGCACGGCGCCTGCCATTACCCGGATTCGTGGCTATCCCGGTGCGCGGCGCGGCGGGACGACTCCAATGATCGCGATCGGACGCGTTCAAGGTCGCTCAGCGCCACCGCAGCACTGCGGCGAACCGCCTGCCATTTGGTGATCACGAAAACTGGGTTGAAGACTATCCAGTACACCTTGCGCAAGGGTGAGTAGTCGCGGTCGCGGACCGTGTCGACGAACCCATGCACGATGTCGCGCAGCACGAGCCGACTGGTCTGCGCCGCCGACAATGCCGGCACCTCGAAGCCGATATGACGAACGCCTATCGTCTCATCGAACGTGCGCTTGGCAAGCTCAGACCGGGTGAGGTCGTTCGAGTGCTCCACCGCCCCTCTTCCCGCGTACGCCTTGGCGAAGCCGGCCTGGAGAACGTCTTTCCCGAATAGCTGATCCTCGGCATACTCCACCTCGCGGTACGGGATCGGGCCGAGCAGCAACGCTCGCTCAGTCGCGGAGTTCACGTCAGAGTAGAACGACGGCACGTCCATCCCGGTGCTGATCACGCGGTCGGTGCCGCAGTAGATGGTCACGCCGTCGGCAGACCCCTGCGCCGAAAACACCGCCCGGATCTCGCGCTTGAGCAATGGGAAGCACCCTGCCCGCGGCTCCTGCCGTCCGACGACCGCCTTGACCTCCGGAATACGCCGCATGGGCTCAAGCATTTCGTGAAGCCAGCGGTCTCCGATCGGGATTGCGTCCTGCGTCAGATAGACGACATAGGTCCCAGCGGCCAACCGAGCCGCCAGGTTGCGGGTGGCACCGTGCTGGAACCGGGAGTTCGGAATCTCGTGCAGTCGGACGCCGGGAAACTGGGCGATGATCCGTAGGGTCTGATCGGTCGATCCCGAGTCGAGCACGAGAGTCTCGAACGGTTCGTCCAGGCGTTGCGCAACGACAGCCTCGAGCACTCTCCTTAGGTGGCGGGCGCCGTTGAAGGTCAGAACTACGACCGTCGCGAGCGGTGCACCGGCCGGTTCATCCATCACAGCGTTGCAACTCCACCCAGGTGCGTTCGATACCTTCACGGAGCGGTGTCAGCCTGACAGGCCCGAAGTCGTCGAGGTATCTCCGGGTATCCAGGACGACATGGTCGACGAACGTCGCCGGCACCGGCACCTCGACCGGTGTGAAGTCGATGCCGGTCACGTGGCGAATGCTATCGAAGACCTCGTTCACCGAGTAGCCGCGACCACTTCCGATGTTGTAGGTGCTCCCCTGCGCAGGCCGGTCGACCATCCGGGCTATCAGCTGAACAGCGTCATCTACCAGGATGTAGTCGCGCACCATCGAGCCGTCCCCGATCCGAGTGACTTGTTCCCCGTGCGTGAGTGCTCGGAGGACGATCGGAATGAGCCCCTGCTTGTGACGTGGGTTCTGGCGAGTTCCGTACGGGTTCGAGATGCGCAGCGCGGTCGACTCAAGACCGTGACGCACCCGGAAATAGCCCAGGTAGTTCTCGATCGCCAGCTTGGCAATGCCATACGGCGAGATCGGCCGGGTCGGCGCACTCTCGGTGAGCCGCTCCTGGGTACTCGGCCCATAGATTGCACCACCGGTCGACGAGAAGTAAACGTGTCTGATGCCCCGCGCAACGCATCGTTCAAGCAGTCGCACGGTCTGGATGATGTTCGTCTTGATGTCGGTAGCCGGATCGCCATCTGCCGTCGCCGGCGTCGTCGTCGACAGAAAGTGGAACACGTCATCGATGCCTGACAGCGCCGCATCCAACTGTTCGATGTCCATGAAGTCGCCTTGAACCCGGCGAACACCCGCGGCTCGGTACTGCGGCGGCACGCGAAAAGCATCGAAGACGGAGACTTGATGTCCTCGTGCCGACAAAGCGTCGACCAGGTGCGAGCCGATGAAGCCGTTGCCTCCGATGATGAGGGCCTCACTCATACATCGCTCGCTCGAGCGCCCGCACGAACTGGGTACCTGAATGCTGCCAGTTCAGGCCGTTGACCGATTCAGAGATGGTCTTGGCGTGCTGTGCGGAGTCCTCCCGCTCCACCAGCGACACCAGTTCTCTGGCAATCGCACGCGGCGACGCGTCGACATAATGAATGTGGGGGTTATCGGTCACCATCGCGTTGTTATCCCCGGCGTTGACCACCGGAACAACACCGGCTGCCATCAACTCGAGGGGCAGCAAGGACATGTTGGTCAACGACAGCACGAGTCCGGCCGCGCACTGGTTATAGACCTCGTTGAGTTGCTCGATGTCCAGGTCGCTGTGATTGACGTACTCGAACGGGAGGTCGTAGGTCGATACGTCCCACCCCGCCAGGTTGATCTGGACATCGGGCCGCATGGCGGCAAACTCGGCCAGCACCGCGACGCCGAACTCGAACGCGCGTCGGGCGGTGACCGGACGGGCGTAGAAGAAGATCGCGTCCCGCCGTCCGGTGTTGGTCAGGGAGTAGTGCCGCTGGTCAGCTGCGAAGTCGAAGTAATCGGTTTCCATACCGAAGTCGTCGCGAAGCTTCTGGGCAAGCCAGCGGCCGGCGGTGATGCCGTGGAACCCAAAGCGGTAGGTGTTCTCCGCTAGCAGGTAGTCACTGCCCACCGGGTAGAACATCGGCTCGAAGTCTTGGACGAAGTAGAAACGTCGTGCGCGGCTGCGATCCAGGTAGGCAGCATACGCCGTCTCCCAGCCCGTGGCGAATATGGCGTGAGTGTCGCCATCCACACCGCGCGCCGGATCGTAGTATTCGACGCTCGCCACCGTCCGCGAATAGCTCGAGCTCATGGCCAACAGCTCGCGAACCCGCTCCAGCTCGGAAGGCTTGGGACGCTCCGAGCGCAAATAGATCCGCGCCGTGTGGCCCGCGGCCTCGAGGAAGGAGATGAACCGGACGATGTTCTGGTGCCCACCGCTGCTCTTGCCCGGCGGGGACATGATCCACGCTGTGTTCAACGTCGTACCTGACGGAACCGGCGGGGCATCGGCAAAGTGTGGCGAAGTGGTCCAGTCGACCGAACGAGCCTCCTCGATCGACACGAGGAGGCTCGCTTGACGCAAGCCGCGCCTCAGGAAGGGCGTCTTCTCTACAACGAGTGCCGCGGCCGCGAGTGCACCATCCTCCCGGTAGACACGTCGGCCCGTGCGCCACATCGTCTGCAGCCGATTGACCGAGACCACTCACCCTCCCATGTTCGATGGCACGGCAACCACGACTGCCGATCCACGCGATTATAGAACCGGGGTCCGCGACCCTTCGCAGTCACGCCGCCCAGCGCGGCCGCGCGGCCCGTGGACGGATCAGCGTTCGCTCCGTAAGTGGGTCAGCCGAACCACTTGCGGGCGACCCAGCCGCCGGTGGACCCGTAGTTGATCCAGACGTACCCGTTGGTCTCGGTGCTCGAGGCGTTCACCTTGGTGCCGACAGAGACGTCGGGCCATATCCGCGCAAAGCCGGGACCAGGACCGAGGTAGACGGGTATGCCGCTGGTTATGGCGGTCAATTGCCGCGTCGTCGGCGGGTTGTAGGAAATCCAGGACCGTGAGATCCAGCCACTTGAGCCATCGCCCAGCTGCACGTGCAAATAGCCGTTCACCGCGGTGGTCGACAGCGATAGGTTTGTGTGGGCGTCCACGGTCCGCCAGTGCGCATAACCGGGCCCGGGGCCGAGGTAGACGGGTACTCCGCCGGTATTCGTGACTCCAGGCACGACCGGCCCCGCAGGTGGACTCTCCAACCACTGCTGGGGAACCCACCCACCACTGTTTCCGAACTGAATCCGAATGAAGCCGTTCTGTGGCGCGGACATCCCGGCCACCGCCGTGCTGGCAGCGAGCGCGCCCGCGTAGTAATAGCCGGTGCCGGGCCCCAGGTACACGGGCACGCCGCCGGTGTTGGTGCGGTAGGACTTCTGCGCGGGAGGGTTGCTCACGGTCCACTGAGCCGGGATCCACGCGCCACTCGAGCCGTACCACACATGCATCATGCCGTCGACGAGGTCATCGTCGGCGTACAGTGGGACATTCGCACCATAGGTACCCAGAAGCGTCGCGCTGGTACTCGGATCGGAGTAGGCCGGAACACCCCCGGTATTGGTGTATATGAGCTCGTCTGGGGGCGGGTTTGTCCTGGCCCAGGTATTCGTCCATTGCTTCGGGATCCAGCCGCCGTGCTTGCCGTAGACGATGTGCACATAGCCCTCGAGTTCAACGCCGGCGTAGACTGCCTGGCCCGCTGGGAGCAGTCCAAGCCGTTGGAATCCTGAGTCCGGGCCAAAGTACACCGGGATGTTGTTGGTATTCGTGTAGAGAGTGCGCGAAGGTGTCGGGTTCGCCGCGAGCCACCGGGCGCTCACCCAGCCGCCGGACGAACCGTACACGATCCGCACGAGACCGTTGATCGTCTCCGGCCCGGCTTTCACCACGGTGCCCTGGGAAATGGTGCCGATGACCGGCGAGGTCCATGATGCCGACGACAACACCATGATCCCACTGGTATTGGCGACGAATTCTCGTGTCGGCGTAGGTTGTCCCGTTGGTGCGGCGGACGCGGGGATTGACGAGGTCACCCATTGCTTCGGGATCCAGCCGCCGTATGTGCCGTACCGGATATGGATGTAACCGTTGCGTTCGATGTCGTCGGCGTACACGATGTTGTTCACGGCGATGGTTCCGAGCTGATTCCAGCCCGGCGCCAGATAGACAGGGATTCCACTGGTCGTGGTGTAGAAGGCCCGCGTGACTCCGGGTGCTGCCGACAGCCAGTCCGTCTGAACCCAGCGATATGCGCCCAAGTAGGCGACCTTGGTGTAGCCGTTCGAAGTCTCGTTCATGGCGAGCACCTCGGTCCAGGCGTTGAGCTGGCCGGCTACCGACGCCCCACTCCAGGGGTTGTTCAGCACCGGCACGCCGCCGGTGTTGGTGACCATCTTGCGGTCGTACACGAGGTTGTACTGGCTCGTCAGCTCCGCTGCCCGACCGCGGATCCAGGACAGCGTGGGGTATCCATAGCGGCCCGGGCAGACGGTGTTGCCGACGTCTCGGTGGCCGAAGATGGTGGGTAGCGCGACCGTCGTTCCATCTTTGAACTTCGCGGTAGTGCCACCTCCGCCGTACTGGGTGAGGCTCGTCGTGCCGGTCGGGCTAACCCCGTGCAGTCCAAACTTCCACGCGATCAGCTGGGCAACCTTCTCCTGCACCACGCCCGGGACACTAACCAGGTCATAGTTGCCGAGCATGGACACGCCAAAGGTCTCCCGATTGAACCCGCCGGCGTGGGCGCCTACAACGGGTTTGTCGAGGCCTCCTGCGCGTCCCTCCCAGGCGCGACCGAACTTGTCGACGACGACGTTGTAGCCGATGTCTCCCCAACCGAGCGTGACCGCCTGATAGTGGTAGATGGAGCGCATCAGCCTCGGAACATCGGACGCCGAGTAGTTGTTGCCGTCCGCGCTGTGATGGAGCGTGGCCGCCTTTATCGTGGACATGTACTGCGGCGTCCACTTCATCTTCGACTCGTCAGCGCCCCATTGCGCCCGACTGTAGACCTCCGGCTTTGGGACCGCAGCGCCCGCACTACTGGTGGGGGCAGCAGTTTCGGCGTTGGCGTCCTGAGCGACCTGCTTTGGGTCGATCAGCGTGAGTGTGACGTCGCTGATTCAGTGTCAGGGGCGACCGTCACGGCTACTGAATCGGCCTGACTTTCGTTCCTATCGGGAGCCTTGTCCGGCAGGTGCCGGATTGGCGGATTCGAGGTCAGCGTAATACGCCTGTTCGACCTCGGCGGGGGTGCACATGTCGAGCTCGCCGTGGAGCCGCTGGTTGTTCCACCACCACACCCACTCGAGCGTCGCGAGCTCGACCTGCTCGACCGTCCGCCAGGGCCCTTGCTGACGGATCAGCTCGGTCTTGTAGAGGTTGTTCACCGCCTCGGCCATCGCGTTGTCGAAGCTGTCGCCGACCGTTCCCGTGGAGGGGACTGCGCCGAGTTCGACGATCCGGTCGGTGTAGACCATCGCGGTGTAGTTCGACCCGTGATCCGCGTGATGGATCAGCCCGTCGAGGCGGCCGCCGACGTTCCAGGCGGCCATGTCGAGGGCCTGCATCGGAAGGATCTCCGACCGCAGCGTCGACGCAACGTTCCACCCGACGATGCGCCTCGAGTAGACGTCCGTGACGAACGCGACGTAGGCGAACCCGGACCACGTCGCGACGTAGGTCACGTCGCAGACCCAGAGCCGCCGCGGTGCTGGCGCCGTGAACCGGCGGTTCACGAGATCGCTCGGCAGCACTGTGGTCTTGTCGGCGCGGGTGGTGAACACCCTCTTCGACTTACGGACGCCGCGAACACCGGCGAGGCGCATGAGGCGTTCGGTCTGATCCCGGCCGATCTCCCACCCCTGCCGACGCATCAGCGCGTGCATCTTCCGGCGCCCGTAGACGCCGTAGTTCTCCGCATGCAACCTGGCGACCTCCGGGATGAGGAGTTCGTCCTTCAACTGCCGGGCCGACGGCGCGCGACCGACCGCAGCGCGATAGCCGCGCGCGGTGAGGAAGCCCTGCACTGCCGGGCGCAGCACCCGGCAGACGAGCTCGACCCCGAAACGATCCCGGTACTCGTTGATGAACCGGATCATCTCGGTCAGGGGCGGTCGAGCTCCTTCGCGAAAAACACGCTCGCAGCCTTGAGGATCTCATTCGCCTTGCGCAGCTCGGCATTCTCCTTCTGCAGCCGCTTGATCTCAGCCGCCGCATCCGACGTCAGCCCCGGCTTCACGCCTGCGTCGACCTCGTAACGGCGCTGCCAGATCCGCAGCGTCTCCGGACTCATCCCCAGCAGCCCAGCGACGTGACGGACCGCGCTCATCATGTTCGGGTGCGACGGCCGCGTCTCCGCGAGCATCCGCAACGCCCGCTCACGCATCTCCGGCGAGTACTTCCTGTTCATCGTGTTCCATCCTTGCTTGAAGAACGGAACGAAAGTCAGGCCGATTCACTACCTCGACACCGGCCGAATTACCAAACCAGTAAGGGTCAGAGCCCTGCCGAATGCTCGCCCCCGCATCGGGGGTGACATCTCGGTTCACCTGAAGCTCGGTCCAGGGGCTCCACTCCCCCGAAGCCGCGTCCTTCACGCGAATCTGCAGCGCGATCCCGTTGACCGGCGCATCTCCTAGCCAAGAGATGCCGACGCTGGCGAAGCCTTCGGTCTGCGTCGGATCGAGCACGAGGGTCTGGGCGCCTTCGGGCAGCGCCATCGGCTCGCCGGGTGCCAGCTCATCACTGGGCGCGGGGGCGGGATTGGTGGGATCGGACGGCGAGGCCGGTCCGGCGCTCGGTGACGAGGCGGCGGGATCCGATGGCGATGCGGCGGTGTCGGACGGGACAGTCGGCCCGCTCGACGGGTTGGAAGGCATCGCCGGATCACTGGTGGTCGGTTCTCCAGACGCGCCTTCGCCAGGCTCGCCGGATGGCCCACCTGATGAGCTGGGCGCTTCTGCGGTCGCGGCCGGGGCGGGGCTCTCGTCCGCGGGGACGACGCTGACATCGTCGGCCGGATCTTCGGCCTCACCCAGTGGAATCTCTTGGACGGACGGGGTAATCGGTTCGGGCTCCTCTGCGAGACCTCCGGTAACCGGACCGATGATGATTAACCCACTCAAGGCCAGCGCAGACGCAAAAAGCGTGAGGAGCCTGTTCGGCAACCGCGTGTGGATCAGGGAATCGTCACTCGTGACGGGTAGCATCAGAACGACCTTGTCGATGAGGGGGAGTCGTGAACCACTGTGACGGTGGTGGCTGCTGAGAAACAAGAGTTTCACCAGAACTCACATCGCCGCTACGGCCTTAGTTATCGAACTGTTATCTTCTCGGTTCGTTTAGGGATATGGGTCGCCGAGCATCATCGACGGCGTTCGGGTCGCGCTATCGTCGATTCCAGTCGAATTCGACGTCACGGACGCGGGCGCTTCAGACGGCGTGGTGCCGCCTCCGTCGTCGCCGGCATCGAACAGGGTGGCGAGTGCGATCAGCACCGCGAGGGCCAGCAGGCCGAGCCCCGCTGCGCGCACATTCCTACCCCGGCGACCGTCCCTGCCACGATCCGCGGCATGTCCGTTGAGGAACTCACTCACCGCTACTCCTGACGCGTCCGACAGCGAACTCAACGGTAGTCGACACGCCGACGGCCTGTCGCGGCCCGGACCAGCGTTGACGGAATGCGCTGGCTTCTCGGAGACCGAATCACGAGTACGACTCGGCCTGCTGGCCCCAGAATGTGCTCCCGTGCAAGCTTGGTGGCGCCATACACGCTCGTCGGGAGGGGTTGAACGACGCGCGAGTCAAACGGCAACGGCATCAGCCCCGGGAAGTCCCATAGCCCACCATCGAGCATCGTCCGGGACCGCTGGCAGACCGGGATAGTTGACCTCGCCGCCAGCGCCTTGCCAGGCCCCTTCGCCGTACACCGCCCTGCTCGACGGCAGCAGGATCCGCGCTGGGCGGTGGGCGTGGCGAGTAAAGGAATCCAGCACCACCGCGGTGCCGACGACATTAACCTGCGAATGGCGAGCCGCCTCCGTGAGCAACTGCCCAGTCCCGGTCTCTGCGGCAAGGTGAACGACGGTGTCCGGCTCGAAGCGGGACAGCACGGAGTCCCAGAGGCTGAGTCGGTGATATCGGCGACCACGAGTTCAACTCGGTCATCGAGGTCTCAGGGGCGCTGGCCGAGACCGTGCACCTGTGGGTGAAGAGAGTCGAGCGCGATGACGCGGTCGAAGCGATCCGCTAGCCGCCTCGAGAGCACGCATCCGAGAACCCCGCCCCGCCAGTAACCAAGCAGGTCGCCACTCCGCTCCTCCTGCTCGGCACACAGCCGAGTCGTCACTGGACAGGATCAGCTCAGGAATCGGCGCGTCCCGAGGCCGAGCGTCGCAAACGAGACCGCACCCCCTTGGCTCGCTCGCGGACCTGGTCGGCACGGTCGGCGATCGCCCAACGGGTGACCCGCAGCAGCGACTCGCTCATGATGTCCCCGCTCATCTTGGACTCGCCTCGCTCCCGCTCGACGAAGTCGATTGGGACCTCGATGACGTTCAGCCCAGCCTGGACTGCGCGACGCGACAAGTCAGTCTGGAAGCAGTAGCCTGCCGATTCGACGTCCTCGAGCCCGATGGTGCGCAGCGCGTCGGTGCGATACGCACGGAACCCCGCGGTGACATCCCGCAGCCCCAGGCCGAGGACGAGGCGGATGTAGGCGTTGCCGCCGCGCGAGAGCAGCTCCCGTGATCGCGGCCAGTTGGCGATGGAGCCACCGGGTACCCATCGTGAGCCGATCACGGCGTCCGCACTTCCTATCGCACCGAGCAGGCGCCCGAGCTGCTCGGGCTGGTGGGAGCCGTCGGCGTCCATCTCCACGACGATGTCGTAGCCGCGGTCCATCGCCCAGCGAAAACCCGCGATGTACGCGACGCCGAGGCCCTCTTTGCCCTGACGATGGAGCACGTGCACCTGGTCGTCGGTCGACGCGAGCTCATCGGCGATACGTCCCGTGCCGTCGGGTGAGTTGTCGTCGACGATCAGGACGTCGACACCGGGCTCGACGGCGCGCAGCCTACCGACGACGTCTTGAATGTTCTCGGCCTCGTTGTACGTAGGGATGATCACGACGCAGCGGTCGTAGGTGACACTGTTCAAGCGAAGCGCTCCTGACAGTCCACATGGGTCCCCGGTCGCGAGGACCTGGACCAGGCTACCCAGGGGGTGCCGACGGCGCGCGCCGAACCCGCCTATTGGGCCCGCCCAACCGCGCCTCGTTACGGAGCCGAGACGTGCGGGAGCTCCTCCGGAGCCGGCGGCTCCCCGCGGCGCCGCAGCCGTAGCTCGAGGATCAGCATGCCGGTCAGCCCGGACAACAACACGACGGCGCCGATCCACGCCCGATTCTGCCCGCCGCGCCGACCGGCGCCCCTGGTGGCTAGGTTGGTGGGCAGCCCGACCGACGCATCGAGGAGTACCGCATGGCGATCGCCGTCCACGTCCCGGACGACACCTGGCGGATGCCGCTGACCGTCCGCTACTACGAGGCCGACCAGCAGAACGTCGTCTTCCACGGGTGGTACCTGAACTACTTCGACGAGGCATTCACGGCGTACGCCGAGGCGATCGGCTACAGCATCCAGCGCGCGCACGCCGATGGCGCGGACTGGATGGTCGTGCACAGCGAGATCGAGTGGCACGGCTCGCTGCGCTGGCCGGACGCCGCCGAGATCGCCGTCTCCGCCGTACACGTCGGCAACTCGTCGATGACGATCGACTTCGCCGCGCTCCGCGACGGCGAGGCGGTCTGCTCGGCGCGCAATGTGTACGTGATGGTCGACGCCGAGGAGTACACGCGCATCGAGGTGCCCCAGGCCCTGCGCGAGGCGCTGGGCCGTGGGCAGTCGCTGCGCCGTCCCCGCGCCGGCCGCTGACCACCCGCAGTGGGTTGCGCCTCGCTATCGTCTCTTGCGGTGGGCTACGCCTCGCTATAGCGAGTCAGAACGTCCCGCAGGTGGGTTGCGCTTCTTGCGCATCACCCGATCGGTCTCGACCACGAGGAACACGACCAGGGCCGAGCCGGCGAGGATCAGCAGCAGCTGCCACCACGTGACGCCGTCCTCACCCTCGGCGCTCGCCGTGGTCGACTCGCCTGATCCGCCGCTCGACGCCGAACCGGCATCGCCCTCGCCGCCCGCATCGCCGACGGTGAAGGTCAGCGTGCCGTCGATCGGGTGCCCGTCGGCGGACACGACCTGATAGCCGATCGCCCACTTGCCCTCCGCCCCGCCGTCGACGACCTCGGCCAGCGGACCGCTCGCGCCGTCGATCACGACCGTCGGGCCGTCTACGACGCCCTCGACCTGCACTGGGTCGTTGTCACCGACCAGTACCCCCACCGTGGCGGTCTGGCCCTGCAGCGGCTCGTTGAAGGTCAGGGTGATGGACTCGGGCGGGGCGTCGAGCTGAGCACCGCTCTCGGGGTTGCTCGACTCGAGCTCCGAGTGCGCAGACGTCGGACCGGCGGCCATCAGCAGCGCCGCCAGCGCCACGATCATGAGTCCTATGAGCCTGCGCGTCACGTGAAGATCCCCTCGCCGAGCACTTGACCCTGGTGGCATCCGGGCAGGATAGCGAACACCGCCGAGCCGACGGGCGTCGTCCACTCGTTCAGCAGGTCGGCGTCGGCCAGCCGCTGCTGCACCGGCACGTACTGCTCGGCGATGCTGGCCTGGTAGGCGAGGAAGATCAACCCCATGTCGGTGCCGCCGGCGCCCGAATCGTCATAGCTGAACGGACGCCGCAACATCTGGGCACCGGGTGAGTCCGCCTTTGCAAGCCGGACGTGCGCGCCAGAACGGATCACCGGCAGTCCGGTCTTGTCGATCGCGTCCAGGTCCGGGACGTCGGACTCCTTGCTGCCGGTCAGTGGAGAACCGTCGTGGAGCCGGCGGCCGATCACCGCCTCCATGGCGGCCGGGTCCAGCTCATCCCAGCTGTCCATCTCCATCCGGATCCGGCGTACGACGAGCGTGGTGCCGCCCGCCCAGGATCCACCGTCGATCCAGACGGAGGAGTCGAACTCCTCGCTGCCGCCCTTCGGGTTCACCGTGCCGTCGACCTGCCCGAACAGGTTGCGCGGCGTGTGCTCCCCGGGGTCGCGCTCCAGGAAGCCGCGCTGGGTCCAGCGAACCGTCGCGAAGCTCCGCAGATCCTTGCTGAGCATCCGTAGGGCGTGCGCCACCCGCAGCGAGTCGTCCCCAGCGATCAGCAGCATCAGGTCTCCGCCGCAGTACGCCGGGTCGAGCTGGTCGATGCTCGGAAACGCAGGCAGATCGGCGAAGCCGGGCGGTCCCGCGATGCCGTACCGCTGCAGCAGAGCAGGGCCGACGCCCACCGTGACCGTGAGCCGCGCGGGGTTCTCGGCGAGCATCGGCGCCGTGTCACCCAGCGCCGGATGCCCCTGGGTGATGCGCTCGAGATCGTCGGTGATCAACCCCAGCGCCGCGACGAACCGCTGCTGGTCGATCTCCGGGCGTACGTCGTACGACGCGGCCACGCACTGCGACTGCGGCGCGGTCTCGATACCGGCCTGGTGCGCACCGTGAAAGGTAACCATCCCCGGCCGCTCGGCTGCCGGATCACTCGCGCGACGCGACGGCTCGGCCAGGGGCTCTGCCACCGCCAGACCGGCCCCGAGGCCGGCGCCGCCCGCGGCCAGCGCGGTGCCCCCGAGCACCGCGCCGAGGAAGCCGCGTCGTGCGAGCGGGGTGTCAGCCGCCATGGGCGCTCGACGTGGGCTCGGCGGCGTCCTCGCCCGCAGGGCTGCTCATGTCGCCCTCGTGCGCGGGGGAGCTCATGTCCGGGGCGTGGGTGTCGTGGTCGCCGTTCCCCGCGCCGGCCGAGGGCTCACCGTGGTAGCTCTCGTTCGCGCCGGCAAAGTCCTTGGCGACCGCTTCGAACTCGATCACGTCGCCGTTGTCGAGGGTCAGGGTGATCTGGTGCTTCTCGCCGGCAACGACGTCCTCCTGGAGGTTCATCACCATGATGTGGTAGCCGCCTGGCTCGAGTTGGAGGGTGCCGTTCGGAGAGATGCTCAGACCGTCCTGGGTCTCCTGCATGATCATCTCGCCGTCCTGCTCGATCATCTCGTGTAGCTCGGTCTCATCGGACATGTCCGTGGTGGCGGAGGTGATCTGGACGTCCTCCGCGGTGAGGTTCTGCAAGGTCACGAACACCGCCGTCATCTGATCGGCAGCGGTCGCAGCCTTCACCCACGCGTCGGAGGCCTCAACGGCCTCGGTCGGGGCGGCGTCCGACTGGCTGTTCGATTCGCTGTTGGAGTCGCCGCTCGAGCATCCGCCGACGGCGAGCAGGGCGAGGGTGGCGAGCGCGGCGGCGCTCCGGCGGAAGCGGAGGGTCATCAACGCAGGTGCCTTTCGGTGTTCGTGACGGGACACAGGGGTAGTCCCCACCACCCGGTGGGAAGTTCCCGGTCCCGGGAGTTCATCCCGGCCCCACCGACCAAACGGGCACCGCGCGATAAGGTCAGCGGCGTGGAACGCCGAGCCAGGGCGTGGACGATCGTCGCCGCGGTCCGGGCGCGCCACCCGCTCGCCGTACGGCGCTGAACGAGGAGCAGGCATGAGCCGTGAGCATCCCCGCGGACGGCGGCCGCTGGAGGTCGCCGACCGGCTGCGCCAGCGGATCAGCGAGCTACGCGCCGACGCGCACGCCGAGATCGACGATCACTTCGACGCCTCCGTGCACGGCGAGCCGATTCCCCGCACGGTTCGGCTTGCTGCCGGCTGGTCCGCCCGGTTCATCGTGGTGGTCGGCGGCATCCTGCTGCTGCTCTGGCTGCTGAACGCTCTGGCGATCGTCGTCGTCCCCATCGTCGTCTCGCTCCTGGTCGCCGCGCTACTCACCCCGATGTCGCGATGGCTGCGCAGCATCGGAGCGCCGGCCCCCCTCGCCACGATCGTCTCGTTCATCACGGGCATCGTGTTCACCTTCGGGCTGATCGCGCTGATCGTCCGCGAGTTCATCGTCAACTACGACACGATCTACGACACGGTGCGGACCGGCCTGGTGCAGGGTGCGGAGTGGCTCGCGAAGGGCCCGTTGAAGATCGACCAGGCACAGCTGCAGCAGACCATCGACGAGACGCTGCAGAAGATGCAGCGTGACCCCTCCGACATCCTCACCACGTCGCTGACCGTCATCTCGACGACCGGCAGCATCGTCGCCTCGGTCCTGCTGTCGATGTTCATCATCTTCTTCTTCCTCAGCGACGGGCACGCGATCTGGACCTGGCTGTGCCGGCTGTTCCCCCGCACGGCGCGCTGGAAGGTCAATCGCGCCGGACGCCGGTCGTGGGAGGTGCTGGTCACCTACATGAACGTGACGCTGATCGTCGCGCTGATCGTCGGCGTCGCGACCTGGGCCGCCTGCCTGATCGCCGGCGTCCCCCTCGCGCTGTCGGCGGGGCTGATCGCGTTCCTGTTCGCTTTCATCCCGACACTGGGTGGCCTGATCTCCTCCCTGGTGGTGATCGCGCTGACCCTCATCTCCACCAACCTGACGACCGCGATCGTGATGGCGATCGTGATGATCGTGATCCAGACCGTCCAGGGCAACTTCATCTACCCGGTGCTGATGAACCGTCAGCTGAAGGTGCATCCGCTGGCCTCGCTGATCCTCGTCGTCCTCGGGGCAGTCGTCGGCGGCATCTTCGGCGCGCTGATCGCCGTCCCACTCGCCGCGGTCATCAACACCGCGATCATCGATCTGTTCCGAGCGAGCCGCGGTCTGCCCGAGAGCCCGGAGCCGTCCGAGCTCGGTCCGGACGTGGAGGAGGAGCTCGACGATCCGACCCTGCGCGACCCGACCGCCTCGGACCCGATGGAGGCGGGCGGCCGGTCCGATGGCGCCGAGTCCGATGGGCTCGCCGATCTCGCCGACCCGACCGAGCCGTCCAGCGACCCGACCCAGCCCGAGATCGACAGCTTCGGGCCGGAACCGCCGGGCACGCACCCGGCCGACCAGCGGGACCGGGGCTAGGAAGTGCAGCTCACCATCGTCGGAGGCGGCGGGTTCCGGACGCCGCTGGTCTACCAGGAGCTCATCGCCGACCCGCGGCGGCTGATCGACCGCGTCGTCCTCGTCGACACCTCACCGGATCGCCTGGAGGTCATCGCGGCAGTGCTCCAGGGACAGGCCGCCAACGCCTCGTGGGCTCCCCGGGTGGTCCTCGCCGACGATCTACGGGCGGGGCTGCGCGGCGCGGACTTCGTGTTCACCGCCGTCCGCCCCGGCGGGTTGGAGGGCCGCGTACACGATGAGAACATCCCGCTGGCGCACGGGGTCCTCGGCCAGGAGACGGTCGGCATCGGAGGAATCCTCTACGGGCTGCGTTCGTTGCCGGCCATGCGGGAGATCGGCGCGGCCGTCGCCCAGGTTGCGCCGTCCGCCTGGCTGATCAACTTCACCAACCCCGCAGGGATGGTGACCGAGCTGCTGCAGTCGGTGCTGCCCGGGCGGGTCGTCGGCATCTGCGACTCGCCCGCCGCGCTGGTGCGAAGAGCCTGCCGGGCACTGGCGGTGGACGAACGGGACGCCGACTACGACTACGTCGGCCTGAACCACCTCGGCTGGCTACGGTCGCTTCGTGTCGATGGCGCCGACCGGCTCCCGGAGCTGTTGGCGGACGACGCGCTGCTGGCGGCCTTCGAGGAGGGCGAGCTGTTCGGCGGTGATCTGCTGCGCGCGCTCGGCACGCTCCCCAACGAATACCTACACTATTTCTATTTCGCGGATGACGTGCTGGATTCCTTGCGGAGTAGCACATCCCGCGCCTCCTTCTTGCGTGAGCAGCAGTCGCGCTTCTACCGCGAGGCCATCGCCGCCGCCAGCCCGCGCGACCTCTGGGAGCGAGTGGTCGCCGAGCGCAACCGCACCTACATGGCGGTGTCCCGCGATGCTGCTGGCGCCGGTGAGCGCGACGAGGCGGACGTCGAGGGCGGCGGGTACGAGCGCATCGCGCTCGCGGTCATGCGGTCGATCGCGGTGGACGCCGGTGAACGTCTCATCCTCGACGTGCCGAACGCGGGCACGCTGCCCGATCTGGACGATGACGCCGTTATCGAGATGCCCTGCACGGTGCGAGCCGGCGGATTGACTCCGCTGCCGGTCGCGCCGCTCTCCGACCACGAGGCCGGGCTCATGCGCCAGATCAAGGCCGTGGAACGGTGGACCATCGAGGCCGCGCTCACCGGATCCCGCGACGCCCTGCACGCCGCGATCGCAACTCATCCGCTGACCGGGTCCTTTCCCCGCGCCGTACGGATCGTCGACGAGTGGCTCCAGCACTTCCCCGACGTCACCCTCACCTGACCTGCGGTGGGTTACGCCTCGCTATAGCGAGGTAAAACGTACCGCAGGCGGGTGTCACTAGTGCTGGGATCCTCATTACGCTAGACGGCGTTGGACGGCAGCCCACAGGGATGCCTGGCCAGATCGGTCGAGCGAGGTGCTGTCGCCAGGGACCTGGGGCTGATCGCTCTGCTGAATGGAGCTTCGATGCGCATCCCTCGCACACTCGCCCTCATCCTCGCCGGCGGCAAGGGCTCCCGGCTCAGCTCGCTCACTGACGAACGGGTGAAGCCGGTGCTGCCCGTCGGCGGTACCTACCGGCTGATCGACGTCTCGCTGTCGAACCTGGCGCACAGCCACATCTCGGACGTCGGCGTGATCGAGCAGTACCTCCCGCACAGCCTGAACGACTACCTGGCGAACGGCCGGCCATGGGACCTCGATCGCAGCCACGGGGGGTTGAAGATCCTTCCTCCGTTCACGGGCGGGGACGGCGAGGGATTCGCGCAGGGCAACACCGACTCGATCTACCGTCAGCGCGACTACATCGCAGCGCACCCCTCGGACTATGTGCTGGTGCTCAGCGCCGATCACCTGTACACAGTGAACTACCTCGACGTCATCAACACCCACCAGCGCACCCAGGCCGACCTGACGATCGTCACCACGGAGATCAACGAGTCCGCGACCCGCTACGGCGTTGTCGGGGTCGATAACTCGGGCCGGGTCTCGTCGTTCGACTACAAACCGGATCAGCCCAACGGCTCGCTGGTAGCGACCGAGGTGTTCCTCTATACGACCGAGGTGCTGCTCGAGACTCTCGATACGCTCATCGCTGCCCAGGGGCAGCTCGAGGACTACGGCAACGACCTCGTCCCGTACTTCGTCGAGCATCACACCGTCATGGAGCACCGGCATCACGGATACTGGCTCGACCTCGGCACCCTCCAGTCGTACTGGACTGCCAACCTGCAGCTGCTCGACGGGGACGGCGCCACCCTGGACGACCCCGACTGGCCGATCTACTCGGCGATGCCGCAGCTGTCCCCGGCCCGGATCGTGGCGGGCTCGAAGGTCGCCGACTCGATGATCAGCGCGGGCGCCTGCGTCGAGGGCACCGTGCAGCACTCGGTCATCGGCCCGCGCGTCGTCATCGAGGCAGGTGCGACCGTCACGGACTCGGTCGTGCTGGACGGCGCCCGCATCGGCTCCGGCGTCCAGCTGGTCAACTGCATCGTCGGCCATGACGCCGAGGTGCGCGGCGGCTCGGTGCGCGGATCGGCCGACGCCGTGACGCTGATCGGGCCCGACGGCAACATCGACGAGCGGGAGAGCTTCGACTACGACGCCGTACTACCAGAGGGCTTCGGCCGCTCCTGAGGCGACCGAAGCCCTATCGGTCCAGTACGCCTGCGGCGCTCATCGACGAGCAAGTGAACCGACCGGCGCTCCGGGCCGCGTTCGTGGCAGAACCTAGGCGCGGTCGGCGCGCTGCGCCGTTGCCTGCTCGGCTGGACGGTCGGCCATCGCGTAGAGCCCGAACGCGGCGATCAGGAACAGGAACCCGACGACTACGTGCACCCACTTCTGGCCCATCTCGGCCAGTCCGATCTGCAGCAGCGCCATGACCGGCAGCGAGATCGCGTGGTAGAGCGTCCCGGTGCGGCCGGTCTCCTTGCTGGCCTTCCACGCGAAGAACACGACGATGAGCGAGACGACGAACGTGGCGTACCCGATGTAGCCGTGGATCGTCTGGATTCCTTCGCTGCCGCCGAGCACGGTGCCACCGAGAGCGGCCTGGGCCAACGCGAACACCGCCACGATCATGGCCGCGGTGCGGAGATTGCGAACGGCAGGGGTCACTTGTGGAGTAGTAGGTGGCATGCCGGTCAGTTTACGTGGGCCACGCCGCGATGGTCCGGACTACGCACAGCGCCACACCCGGTCGTACGGCGCGCTAGCTCGTCACGGAGAGTCATGGGCGCAGCTCACGAGTCACCTGTGCAGGCTCGCGACGAATCCGGCCGCCGCGTCGACGATCGTCCTGGCGGCGCCGGTGGGGTCACTCCGTCGTCCCGGCTGCAGTGAGTGACCCGCCGCAGGAATCTCGACCAGGGTTCGTGTGCCGGCGTTGTCCTGCACCGTCTCACTCAGCTCGCGGGCCGTGCCGAACGGGTCCTTCTCGCCCTGGATCACCAGCGCCGGCAGCTCGACGCCGGCCAGCTCGTCACGACGCGACTTCTCCGGCTTCCCGGGCGGGTGCAGCGGAAAGGCCAGCGCGATCACTCCGGCCGCGGGCTCGGCAGCGCACCGGCACGCGACCCGCGCCCCGGCCGATCGACCACCGACCACCAGCGGGAGTCCACGCCACCTCCGAGCCGTGGCGTCCAGGGCGGCACGCCATCCGGCATCGAGGGTCCTCGGTGCCCCGGCGACCTTGCGTCCCGCCACCAGCCACGGCTGCTCGAAGCGGACGACGGCGATGCCGCGCTCGGGAAGCCGTTCGGCGAGTGCCCGCAGGTTGAACTGGTCGATGCCGCCGCCGGCGCCGTGGCCGAGCAGCAGGACGGCGTCCGGCGTACGCGGGGCGTCGATGACCAGCCGTCCGGGCCCGGCGTCGGTCGGGACGTCGATCGTGTGGGTCACGAGCCGTGAGCGTAACCCAGGTCTCACCGCAGCCGTCGCGGCGTCTCGAGAAAGATTGCTTGACCTATTGCGCACCTACTCGTACACGTGTACGATGTAGATATCGGAGAGGAGGCCGCGATGGAGAACCAGCAGCATCCCGATCAACCTGTGTCCACCTTCGTGGTCGACCCCGACACGGCGACCGCGACGACCGACCCCGCTCCACCCACGGACGCCGTTGCTGATCGCGACGCTGTGACCGCGGTGGCTGACGAGTCCGACTGGGCTGTGGCGGCGGCTGGGTCGCCGGGTGATGCGGAGCGGTTGTGGCTGGCCAGTGATTCCGCGCAGGAGCTCGATCATGATCTCGACGAGGCGTTCGCCCTGCTGCAGCAGGGTTATGAGCGACTCCTGACGATCGGTGAAGCCGGTGAGCTGGGGGCGCTGGGTCCGGATCGGTTGATCGCGATGGCGCGGCGCCTGGAAGCGCACCGCACCCGCCTGATCATGGTCGACTCATATGTCGTGGAGGCCGCGACCGAAGACCGCCTGAACGACCACGTCTGCACGAGGACGATCCCCCTCGCCCTCGCTCAGGTGCTGCACATCAGCAAGGGCGAGGCGAACGCGCGCGTGAAGCGGGCCGAGCAGTTGTTGCCGCAGAACGGGTTCAGCAGCGGCATCACCCCGCCGCGCCTCTCGCTGCTCGCGGACGCGGTCCGCGATGGGCAGGGTGTCTCGACCGACCAGGTCGATGTGATCAGCAAAGCGATGAAACGCGTCCACGACAACGGCGACCTCGGCAACGAGAAGCGCGAGCTCGCTGAACAGCTACTGGTGCGGCACGCGGCCGGTCTGACGCACGCCGAGCTGCAGACCACTGCGGCGGCGGTCGAGCAGGCAGTGAATCCGGACGGCGCGGTGCCGAGTGAGCATGTCGCGCAGGCGCGCCGCGGCGTCACCATCGGACCACTCGGGCGGGACGGCACCCACAAGCTCACCGGATTCCTCACGCGGGAGCTGAAAGCCCTATTCGACGCCGCCATCGGACCCCTCGCCGCACCCCAACCCGCCGACGACCAGGCCGGGGCGGATGACCGCACCGCGGCGCAACGCACCCACGACGCACTCCACGACGCCTGCCAGCGCCTGCTCGACCTCGCCGGCGTCCCCGCCTCGGGCGGCACCGCCGCCACCGTGCACATCACCATCGACCTCGACCGCCTCGTGGAAGCCCTCGCCCGGCTGCGGGACGACCACGCTGGGTGGTCCGCGCAGCGGGCCGCCGGGCAGATTGCCGGTGGCGACCAGTTGACGATCACCGAGGTCATGCGGCTGGCGCGCGACGCCACCTTGATCCCGGTATGGATCAGCAAGACCAACGGGATCGTGGCCTATGGCCGCGAGCGGCGCACCGCATCCCCGTCCCAGACCCACGCCCTGATCGCGCGAGATCAGGGCTGCAGCTTCCCCGGGTGCGAGGTGCCGCCGGACTGGTGCCAACGGCACCACGTGGTGCCGTGGTGGGCCGGCGGACAGACCGACCTCGACAACCTCACCCTCGTGTGCGGCTACCACCACCGCGAATTCGACAAACGCGGCTGGGCCGTCGACATCGTGAACGGGATACCGGTCTGGACCCCACCCGCCTGGCTCGACCCCCAACGGCGACCCCAGGTCAACGCCCGCATCGCGACCCCCGGCCAGGACGAGATCCAGCACCTCGCTGGCCTCGTGCAACAGGCCCACCGCGAACAGCGAGCCCGCGCCGACCGAGAACGGGACCGCGGCGGCGGGGGCCCGCCCGGCCACCCGGCCGACCCATTCGGGCCGCCCGGGGAGGCGGGGGCACTAATCGATCTCATCGACCCGGCGGACGACATCGACGAGCTCATCCAGCTCATCGCCGCCCACATCCCCACCGCGCATCGCGACGCCTTCTACACCGATGCCGCGACACTCATGCGTGACCACCTCGGAGCGGCCACGCCCTGCTGAACCAGCCACCCCGGCGTCCAGCCCATGACCGATTCTGGGCGACGTCCAGCGGCACGTGGAGACACGACAGTTCACCCCGGAGTCGGTCTTCTAGGACAGCACCCGCAGCCGGATCGTGTGCGGCATCGCCTCGAGCTCGCCGACCGCCTGCGGCGAGATCGCACCGTTCACGTCGGTGACGACGTAGCCGAGGTCCCCGCGGGTGGTCAGTGACTGCGACTCGACGTTCTGGCCGTGGTCGGCGAGGATCCGGTTGATCTCGGCGATGACTCCCGGGACGTTCTGATGCACGTGGATCAACCGGTGGACGTCCTCCCGCGGCGAGACCTCGATGGTCGGGAGGTTCACCGACAGCGAGGTGGCGCCGTCCTCGACATACGCGGAGAGCTTGCCGGAGACGAACCGGCCGATGTCCTCCTGCGCCTCCTGGGTGGAGCCGCCGACGTGCGGGGTGAGGATCACGTTGGGCAGGCCGCGCAGCTCGGAGATGAACTCCTCCCCCGGCTTCTTCGGCTCGACCGGGAAGACATCGACCGCGGCGCCCGAGATGTGGCCCGACAGGACGGCGTCGCGCAGCGCCAGGTGGTCTACGACCATCCCGCGTGAGGCGTTGATGAACATCGCGCGTGGCTTCATCTTGGCGAACTGCTCGGCCCCGAAGATACCGGCGTTGCCCGGACGCCCGTCCACGTGCAGCGAGACGGTGTCGGCTTGGGCGAGCAGCTCGTCGAGGGTACCGACCCGCCGCGCGTTGCCCAACGCGAGCTTGTCGGCAATGTCGTAGAAGATCACCGAGAAGCCCAGCGACTCGGCCAGCACCGACAGCTGCGCACCGATGTTCCCGTAGCCGACGATGCCGAGGACCCGCCCCCGCACCTCGTGCGAGCCTCGCGCGGACTTGTCCCAGATCCCGTTGTGCATGTTCTGGTTCTTCTCGGGAATCCGGCGGGCGAGGGCGATGATCTCGCCGATGACCAGTTCGACCACCGAGCGGGTGTTCGAGTACGGCGCGTTGAAGACCGGGATGCCACGCTCGGCGGCGGCCGCCAGATCGATCTGGTTCGTGCCGATGCAGAAGGCGCCCACGCCCATGAGGTCCGGAGCGTTGGCGAAGACGGCGCGGGACAAGTGCGTGTTCGAGCGGATGCCGAGCAGGTTGACCCCGGGCAGCGCCGCGACGAGCTCGTCCTCGGTCATCGCGGCGGGATGCGTAGAGACGTCGTACCCGAGCGACTCGAAGTGCTCGACCGCGCGCGGGTGGATGTTCTCCAGGAGCAGCACTTTGGGCTTGCTGGCGTTCTGGCCAGTGGTCACGTCGTCCTCCGGGCGAGATATGGCAACCATTGGAGGCTACGCCGTACGACGACGTGGCCTGCACCACCAGCGTCGGGACGGCCGCCTGTTGGTTACCGGCCGCCGCGCTCAGTCGAGCAGCAGACCGCGCTCGTGTGCTGAGCGAGCCAGCTCGTCGCGGTGCTCAGGTGCTGCGATGCCGATCAGGGCCTTGGCCCGCTGGGCGAGGGTCTTCCCGCGCAGCCGCGCGATGCCGTGCTCGGTGACGACGTGGTCGACGGTGTTCTTCAGGGTGGTGACCACCGCCCCCGGCGCGAGGGTCGACACGATCCGCGAGCGCCCGTCACGCGTCGTCGACGGCAGCACGATGAACGCCTTGCCGCCCGGGGAGTACATTGCGCCGCGAGCGAAGTCGGCCTGCCCACCCGAGCCGGAGAAGTACTTCGTCCCGATCGTCTCCGAGGCGCACTGGCCCAGCAGGTCGACCTCCAGCGTGGCGTTGACCGACACGAAGTTGCTCAGTCTGGCGATCTCGCGGGGGTTGTTTACGTAGTCCACCCGCAGCATCTCAACCGCCGCGTTGTCGTCCAGCCAGGAGTAGAGCTCCTTGGTGCCGAGCGCGAACGTGGTCACCGACCGGTTGCGGCGGTGCTCCTTCGCCACCCCCGTGATGACGCCGGCCTCGACCAGGTCCATCACCCCGTCGTGCAGCAGCTCGGTGTGCAGCCCCAGGTCCTTGTGGCTGTGCAACCCGGCGAGGATCGCGTTGGCGATGCCGCCGATCCCGACCTGCAGCGTGGCGCGGTCGGGGATCTGCTCGGCCACCAACGCGGCGATCGTCTTCTCGACCGGTTTGGGCTCCACGCGCGGGACGGCGACCAGCTCGCGCTCGGTCTGGCACCAGCCGAGGATCTGCGAATGGTGGATGACGTTGGCGCCGTGCGTGCGGGGCATGTGCGGCGTCGCTTCGAGGAAGAACCGGCGGCGTCCGATCATCGACGCCACGTAGTCGGCGGAGGTGCCGAGGCTGAAGTAGCCGTGCTGATCGGGCAGCGAGGCCGCCGCGATCACGATCGGCTCCTTGGTCATGTCGTTCATGATGTGCGGCACCTCGCTGAAGTTCGCGGGTGCGTAGTCGACATGGCCGGCGGCGTACGCCGGGCGCGTGATGTGCGAGAGGAAGTAGCTGACGTGCCGGAGGTTGTTGCCGAACGCTCCGTTGATATACGGGCGGTCGTGCAGGCAGTGCATCTGGTGGATACGGACACCGTCGAGGGTGTCGGCGGCCTCCTCGATCACGTCGATGAGGGTCCGGGGCTCGCCGTTGGCGATCGGGACGATCAGGTCGGTGCGGGGCTCGATGTAGTCGAGGATCTTCTCTGGCTTGACCGGCGCGGGGCACTTAGACATGACCCCAACATATGGGGTCGGGAACGGCGTTCGGGCCCGGGGCCCGCGGAGGGCCGCGCCGTCGAACGCGGCCGTGGCGCGCGCCTTGGCTACCGAGGCCCGGCAGGCGCCGGCTCTGCGTCCTCGGCGTCCGGAGTTGCGGTCACCGCGTTGACGCGCTTGATCAGCGCGATGAAGAAGAACAGGAATCCCGCCGTGAGCAGGATGTGCCCCATGCCCGACATCCCCGCAATGGCGGGAGAGTCCCCGCCGCCGTCGAGCTGGAGGATTCCCTTGATCGTCATCATCGCGGTAGTGACGACCAGCCCGGCGTTGTAGAGCCACCAGAAGTAGGTCATCTCCCTGCGCTGCGAGAGCCGGTAGAGACGCTCCATCGCCAGCGCTGCGAGGAAGACGAGAGTTCCCAGTGCGAGGAAGTGGGTGTGCGTGACGCTGAGCTGGGTGGCGACCGGTTCCTCGCCACGGGTCAACTCGCGATACAGCAACCCAGCGATCAGCCCCAGCGCAGTGTAGACGGCGGCGGCGTACGCGAGCTTTCTCTGCATGACTCTCCTCGGTGTCGCTCGATCTCTCAGGCTAGGCCGCAACCCGGGGTGGCGAATCGTCCAAAAGGATGGGGCTGCGTCCTCGGATCAGACCGCCGTACGCCGCTGATCGCCTCCCGCACGCTCGCCGATGACGGCCGTAGGGTCCCGCACGGTCGTCCAGGACGCCCTGGGGTTCGACCCGGTCGCGGGCCTCTCCCGGCGTCGGTTGCGGCGGGGGCGGCGTCGTACGCCGTTCACCGCGTGGCCACCTGAAAGGCCTAACTTGGCGACATGACCGATTCCGCGATCGACGTGCCCGTCTCCGCGACCAGCGATGTCGCCCGGCTGACGAAGGTGGCCCGAACCCTCAGCCAGCTGCGCGCCGACCTCGAGCACGCCGTCGAAGGCGCCGGCCCGTGGGACGACGTCCACCCGCAGCACCGGCAGAGCGCCAAGAACCTCACCCAGTACCTCAAGCTGCGGCAGCACGACGTCCGCGAGCTGCAGATCTCCCTCGCGGATCTCGGGCTGTCCTCTCTCGGGCGCCTGGAGTCCCAGGTCGAAGCGACCGTCGCCGCGGTCGACCGCGCGGTACGCCGCCAGCTCGCCGGACCCGACGCGAGCACCAGTGCCACGGCGCTCGACCAGGACGCCGCCGAGCTGGATCTCGGCCACAACGCCGACCAGTTGCTCGGCCGCCCCCGTGACGGACGGCGTACGCGGATCCTCGTGACTATGCCCAGCGAGGCCGCCCACGACGCGCGGCTAGTCAGCCGCATCGTCCGTTCGGGCATCGAGGCGATCCGGATCAACTGTGCCCACGACGGCCCCGCGGAGTGGAAGGCGATGATCGACAACGTGCGGGCCGCCGAGCGCGAGCAGCAGGCCGACGTGAAGGTCATCATGGACCTCGCCGGGCCGAAGCTACGCACCGGACCGATCGAGGCGGCCCCTCCGGTGCAGAAGGTCAAGCCGACCCGCGATCCCCTCGGCAGGGTCACCGAGCCGGCGCGCGTGTGGCTGTCGGCCGAGGGCGTCGAGCTCGACGATGCGGACGCCGTCGGCATCCCGGTCGACGACGCGGACTGGCTGGCTGCGCGCGACATCGACGAGGAGATCCGCTGCACGGACTCCCGCGGATCGAGCCGGGTACTGAGCGTTCGCGACGTCGTCCCCGGTGGCGTGCTGTGTGAGCTCGAGAAGACCTGCTACTTCGTCCCTGGCCTCGAGCTGCACGGGGAGGACGACGACGTGGCCCGCGTCGGCTCGCTCCCGTCCGGTGAGCAGAAGCTCAAGGTGTACTCGGGCGACGTCATCACCCTGACCCGGGACCTCACCCCGGTCGATCCGTCCGGCGGCGACCTGCGGATCGGCTGCACGCTGCCGGAGGTCTTCACCGACGTCGCGACCGGCGACCGCGTGTTCTTCGACGACGGCAAGATCGGCGGCAAGGTCGTCGAGACCTCCACGGACACCGTCCGGATCGAGGTCACCGAGATCTCCCCGACCGGAGCCAAGCTCGGCGCCGCCAAGGGCATCAACCTACCCGACACCTCCCTCCACCTGCCGGCGCTCACCGAGGAGGACGTCGAGAACCTGCCCTTCGTCGTCCAGCACGCCGACGTGGTCAGCCTGTCATTCGTGCGCGCGGCGGACGACGTGGCGCTGCTGCACCAGCGGCTGCGTGAGCTCGGCGGCGACGCGCTCGGCATCATCCTGAAGATCGAGACAGTCAGCGGCTTCGAGAACCTCCCCGAGATCCTGTTCGAGGCGATGAAGTGGCGCTCGATCGGCGTCATGATCGCCCGCGGCGACCTGGCCGTCGAGGCCGGCTACGAGCAGCTCGCCGAGGTCCAGGAGGAGATCATGTGGCTGTGCGAGGCCGCGCACGTGCCGGTCATCTGGGCCACGCAGGTGCTGGACAACCTCGCCAAGACCGGCCGTCCGTCGCGCGCCGAGGTGACCGATGCAGCGATGTCCGGCCGGGCCGAGTGCGTGATGCTCAACAAGGGGCCGTACGTCGGCAACGCCGTCACCCTGCTGACCGGGATCCTGACGCGAATGGCCGAGCACCACACCAAGAAGCGCGCCCTGATGCGCCGGATCCACGCCTGGGGCCCGGACCGGTGATGCTCTGCTCGCTCAGGCGTCGGCGGTAGGACGAAGGTCCCGTTCCTCTAGTGAGCTGGTCGCCAGCGGGATTGACCGACCGGCGGGCGCAGCGTAGAGAGGAATCATGAGCGAGCCAAATGCACCAGTGGGAATCATGTCCGAGGAGGAGTGCTGGGAACGACTGCGAAGCACTCCGATCGGCCGGGTGGCGATGTCCATCGGCAACGAGGTGGAGGTCTTCCCGGTCAACTACGAGGTCAAGGAGGACGCGATCTTCCTACGTACCGCCGAAGGCACCAAGCTGTTCGGCATCGCGATCGGCCGGCCGGTCGCGATGGAGATCGATGACTGGGACGACGTGCAGGGCTGGAGCGTGATCGCCAAGTGCACGGCGCGCATGCTCGACCACGAGGAGGAGAAGCGTGAGGCGGACGGCGTCTCGCTGCAGGCGTGGGTGCCCACCCGCAAGAACGTGATCGTCAAGCTGACCCCGACCAAGGTCTCCGGGCGAGTCTTCACCTTCGGCGACGAGCCCGAGGATCCTTGGCAGTAGTGGCGCCAGGCGCGGTCTGCCGCCAGGATCTCGTCGGCGTCGGACTGACGCCCGGCTAGCCCCACCCGCCCCATAGTGCCTCCAGCCGCACCTGCGGCTCGACGGCCGGCAGCTCTGCGGCCGCCTGCTCGACGCGCGGTGTGGCTCCCCAGTTGCGCTCCAGTGCCATCGAGCGCATCGTCTGCAGCCGCGCGACCACCCGCGGATGCCCCGCCGGCCCGCTGCCCGAGCACTGCCCACCGCTCGTCCACACGGCCTCGATCACGGCGCCGGACATCGCCCGGTCGGCCAGGCCGGTCAGCTGGGCAGGCGGCAACCGCACCGCTTCAATCAACGTGACCCAGATCCGGGCGCTGCCCGCGACGCCGTCCGCCAGCTCGGTGACGACCCGCGGGTCCTCGGCCAGCGCCTCCGGCACGCCGTCGAGCAGCACGGTGATGTCCCCGTACGCGAGCAGCTCCCCGGTCGCCACGACGACGTCCGGCCCGTTGCCCAAGCCACGTAGGTCGGCGACGACCTCGGTGCGCGCGTAGCGCACGCCGGCAGGCCGGGCCTGGGGGTGGGCGATCAGCCGGGCGAGGCGCTGGCTCTCGGCGTTCTTGGTCTCCATCAGCGCGACGCGCCCGGCCCAGTCGGGCCCGTCGTGAACGGCGACCGCGTCCGGCACGTGCACGAACCGCGCCCCGGCGTTCCATGCGCGCCAGGCCAGCTCCCAGTCCTCCCCGCCGTACGACGTGAAGCTCTCGTCGAACCCGCCGGTCAGCGTCAGCAGCCGGCGGCCGACCGTGAGCACGGAGGAGATCACGTATCGGTAGGCGGTGTCGTCCGTGTCGCTCAGATTGCGGGTGCGCGCATAACCCTCCCGCAGCCAGCCGGGTTCCGGGAGGCTCTCGCCGGTGCGCGGCCCGGTCAGGTGGCGGTGCAGGCGGCGTCCGACCACCAGGGTCGTCGGGTCGTCGAGCACCGGACCGGCGGCCCGCGCGACGTACTCGGGCTCGGGGATCGTGTCGCTGTCGAGGAAGCAGATCACCTCACCCGCGGCGGACCGCACACCGAGGTTGCGTGCCGCGGCGGCCCGGAAGCCGAGATCGTCCTGACGAACGACGTGGTGCCGCAGCCGCGTCCGGACCACAGGCGGCTGCGCGGACCCGTCGTCCGCGATCACGAGCTCAAGCTGCTCGTGCGGCCAGCTCTGCCGCTCCAGCGCAGCAACCAGCAACGCGAGCTGCTCCGGTTGCTCGTAGTAGGGCACGACGACTGACACGAGGGTCACGAGCTGGCCCACCACTCGACATAGCGGGCGGCCGCATCGGCCGTGGTCGGCAGCCCGTGCGTGCCGTCGTGCCAGGTGGAGGCCGGGTCCTGCAACGCGCTCAGCAATGCCTCGCTGAGCCGGCTGGGCTCATAGATGCGGACGGTGGACGGCGCCTGCTCGGCGATCTCGTGCGCGTAGGGCGACGACGCGACCAGCGGACGGCGTCCGGCGGCGATCCAGGAGCCGATCGATGCGGAGGCAGAGATGTGGGTGTGTGCCGCAAGCGGCACACCCGCAGATCTCAGCCTCGGAATCCATTGATTGGGTTCGATATAACCGGTCAGGATGAAGGACCTGCCCATCGCCGCGGCCGTCACGCGGAGGGCGTCCACCAGCTGCTCGCATCCGGCGGAGGGTTGTCCCAACGCGACCAGGCCGACATCGGGCGGGAGCCCCACGAGCGCGTCGATCGCCTCGGCGTGCCCCTTGCCCGGATAGACGAACCCGCTAATCGTCACCTGCCGGTCCCCGTCGGGACGCCGGTCGCGAGGCGACGGGTCGATCGCCAGCGGAATGACGACCGGCTCGGCGAGACTGCCCGTGGCGGCGAGCAGCCGTTGCTCGTGGCGGCTGCAGACCACGACGCCGGCCGCCGCGTCGCTGATCGCCACGTAGGCCGCCGCGCGCGCCTGACGATGCTCGCCGTCCGAGGCCTGCGGCAGATCGTGCAGGGTGAGCGTGAGGCGGCGCCCGGCCGCGAGCGCGACGAGCCGCTGAGCCGCGGCTGCGGGGTCCCTGCCCCACAGGTGATCGGTCACGTGCAGGTGCGCGGGGCGCCCCGGCATGCGGTGCAGTGCGTGCTCGGCGCTGACGGCGTCACCGGTGCGCACCACCTCGGCCCCGGTGGCGTGGGCGATCGAGAGCGCCTGCTCGTTGACGCCGTGCCGTTCGGTGCCAGGGACGACGTGGATGGGCAGCTCGCTCACACCAGGCCCATCCGTCGCATCCGGTCCCCATGCCGGGCGATTCCGGCCTCGACAACCGGGTGGTTGTCGCCATACCAGGCTAGCTGGGCCTCGACGACCTCCTGCGCGGCCACCTGTCTGCCATTGACCACCCAGTGCGGTCCGCGCGGCTCGATCCCCAGTGCCTCGGCCACGGACGGTTCGACCGGGCTGATGATCGACGACAGCAGGATGTCGTCCGGTGCGGCGATGTCGCCGTCCAGCCCCAGCTCGGTCCGGATCCGGTTCGCCAACGCCGTCAGCATCCCGTTTCCGGGATGGTTGATCGTATGGAAGATGCCGGTGGACGGCGGATCGAGCAGGTCCGAGGCGCGCACTGTCCGGTGCGCCTCTTCGCGCGCGCGAAGCTCAGCAGCGCTCGTCTGCGCATGCTCGGCGATGCCTGCGATCTCACGTCTGGTCCCTCCGGTGGCGGCTTGTGCGAGGGTGCGCAGATCGTGGTACGGGACGACCGGTGGATCGTTGGCGCCGTCCCGCGGGTCACGGACCAGAGCCTGCCACGGCAGGGTGCCGCTGTAGAACAGTACGGGTATCCGGACGACCCGCGCGTGCGCGGGTAGCAGTGCCTGCAGCTGCTCGGTGCCGATCGGTAGGCCACGGTAGTCCTTGGCGACCGGCTGCATCACCGCATACGCCGAACGACCCAGCAGATCGCGCAGGAAGGGCAGGTCATCGGCTTCGAGCTCGTGCACGGCCGGCAGCCGGACGCCCCGGTAGGGGGCATCGTCCGCGTCGAGCAGGATTCGCAATGCCTCGGCCTGACAGTTGCCGAGAACCACCAGCGGCGGCCGCTCGTCCTCGGGCCCGGCGACCCCGTACAGCTCCCCGTAGTGCGCTCGACGGCCGGCATCGGCGTCACCTGCTGCGCTCATCCTGACCCCCTCGATTGGAAAACCCGGCAGGGGGGTAATACCCCGGCAGGGTTTTGGTGAACCTTCGTGCAGGAACAGTCAGGTCGCCGCGGCGACCTGACTCGCTGCGGCCTGAATGGAGGAGCGTCAGTTGATCCGAGTCGCATCGGTCCCGGCAGCACACCCGTTCGTGAGACACATCCAGCCCCCGGGGAGCGCGGGCTTTCTGACGCTGCCTGAGATCTTCCACGAGCCCGGTCGCTGGTGGCCGCCGCGCCGCCTGGACCCGCGCTGGCTGCGCGAGAATGCGGGCTCCTTCGACGTGCTGCACGCCCATTTCGGCTACGAATCGCTGTCGGTTGACGTCGTGCGCAGCGCCGTCCGCGCGCTTGCCGAGATCGGGCGGCCGCTGGTGGTGACGGTGCACGACCTGCAGAACCCGCATCTTCCGGACGACGCCGACCACCTCGAGCAGGTCGGCGCACTCGTGCGCGCCGCGGCGGAGGTGACGACGCTGACCGCCGGGGCGGCCCGCGAGATCGCCGACCGCTGGGGCCGCGCTGCTCGGGTCCTGGCCCACCCCCACATCGTCCCGCTCGAGGACCTCCCCACCAAGCCTCCCGCCGGAGATCGGGTCGGTGTCCACCTCGGCGACCTGCGGCCGCGGGTAGCGATCGAACCGGTCAGCACCGAGCTGCGGTCCATCGGCTCGTTCGCCCCGGTCACCGTCGACGTGCAGACCGACGCGTGGGAGTCGGCCGATGCGGCTACCCGCAACAACATCGAGTCCATCGGTGCCGATCAGCTACTGGTCCATGAACGGCTGCCGGACGACGAGCTGTACGACGCCGTACGGCGCACCCGGGTCCAGGTGCTGCCCTACTGCCGCGGCACTCACTCCGGGTGGCTGGAGATGTGCCTGGATCTCGGGGTCGCGGTCGCCGTCCCGCGGATCGGCTACCTGGCCCAGCAGCACCCGGACCACCCGTCGGTCGCCAGTTACGAGCTCGGCAGCCCGGGCTCGCTGACGGCCGCCGTCCGGTCGCTCATCGACGCGGAGCCCGAATGCGCCGGTTGGCGGGACTTCCGGCGTGCCCAGCGGCAGCGGCTCAGCAGCGAGTACGCCGCGGTCTACCGCTCCGCTCTGGCGGTCGCGGCATGAGGGTGGCAGTGATCGCGCCGCCGCGATTCCCGATCCGGGAGCCCTTCGGTGGTGGCCTGGAAGCCCAGGTCTGGAACAGCTGCCGCGCCCTTCGGGCAAGAGGGGTACACGTCGACCTGTACGGCGCGTCAGGGTCGGACTTCGCGGCCCCCGACCTGAGCTTCCCGTTGCCCGACTGGACTTCGTCGCCCTTACCGCCCACCGACGCCACCCTGCCGCCGTCCACCGTCCGCGCCCACGACCGGCTCATGACGGAGCTGCTCGACCAGCTCGCGGTCAACGAGCGCGGCTACGACCTGGTGCACAATCACTGCCTGTACCCCCAGCCGCTCGAGCGCGCAGCGGACCTGCCCATGCCGGTAGTGACGACGCTGCATACCCGGCCCATCCGCGAGCTCACCGACGTCCTCGGGGCAGAGGCGGGAGCATTCGTCGCGGTGAGCGGCTATGTGAGAGACGCATGGTCGACGCTTCGGCCACGGCCGGCGGTCATTCACAACGGTATCGATGTCGCTCGATGGACGTTGGGTAGCGGGGGCGATGATCTCGCCTGGTTCGGTCGGATAATCCCCGAGAAGGCGCCCCACCTTGCGTTGGAGGCGGCCCGGCTCGCTGGACGGCATCTGTTGATGGCCGGGCGGATCGGCGATGCCGACTACTTCGCCACCGAGGTGGCGCCTCGGCTCGGCCGGCACGCTACCTACCTCGGTCCGCTGCGGCACGCAGAGCTCGCTCGGATGGTCGGCCGTTGCCGGGCCACGCTGGTAACCCCGACGCTGCCGGAGCCCTTCGGGCTGATCGCGGCGGAATCAGCGGCGTGCGGGACACCGGTCATTGCCTTCGACGTCGGCGCGCTCGGCGAAGTCGTGATCGAGGGCATCACCGGGACGGTCGTGCCGGCCGGGGACATCACCGCGATGGCGGCGGCCGTCGGCCCGGTGGGGCGGCTCGACCGCGGACGAGCGAATCGAGCAGTACGTGGAAGATTCGGGATCGCGACGATGACCGAGCGGTATCTGGCGCTGTACGACGGCCTGGTCTCGGCCCGCGAGCCCAGCAGCGCATGAGCGCTCGCACAGTGGTCGGCTACTACGCCCACCACCAGGGGCGTGGCCACCTGTCCCGCGCCGAGGCGATCATCGCCCGGCTCGATGCCGACGTGACCGTCCTCAGCTCTGCCGAGTACGACGGCCCGGCCAGTTACGTCCCGCTCCCGCTCGACGAGGGGGCACCAGAGGACCGGCCTGATGCCGGCGGCGCGCTGCACTGGGCGCCGCTGGGCAGCAGCGGACTGCGGGCACGGATGGCCCGGATCGTCACCTGGATCGAGCACGCCAGGCCGGCGGCGTTCGTCGTCGACGTATCGGTCGAGGTCGCCCTCCTGGCCCGGCTGTGCGGCGTCCCCACGGTGGTCGTCGCGATGCCGGGCGATCGATCGGACGGGCCACACCAGATGGCCTACCGCGCGGCCGACCGCATCGTCGCCGCGTGGCCGCGTGAGCTCTACGAGCCGGACTGGTTGCGCGAGCACGCCGGACGCACCGCCTACGTCGGCGGCATATCCCGGTTCGCCGGTCGGCCAGCGTTGCCGCTGGAAGCCGGCGACCCGAAGCGGGTGGTGGTGCTGGGCGGCCAGGGCGGCACCAGCATCACGCGGGCGGCCGTGGAGCGCGCGGCCGCCGGCACCCCCGGGTGGGAGTGGACTGCGCTGGGTGTCGCGGGCGCACCGTGGGTCACCGATCCGTTCGCCACGCTGTGCGCGGCGGACGTCGTCGTCGCAGCCGCCGGCCAGAGCTCGGTGGCAGACCTCGCCGTCGTACGCCGCCCCACCGTAGTGCTGTGCGAACGGCGGCCTTACGACGAGCAGCTGGCGACCGGGGCGGCGCTGGAGCGGGGCGGGCTGGCCACCGTGCTGCGCCAGTGGCCGGCTCCGGAGCAGTGGCCTGGGCTCCTCGAGGCGGCGATCCGGCAGGCGAGCGCCGACAGCAGCCGGTGGGATCAATGGCGGACGGACGGGGCCGCGGAACGCGCCGCTGCCGCTATTCGCGAGGTCGTGCGGTGATCGCGGTCGTGACGCTCACGACGCGGGAGCGGCTGGCTCATCTGGCGCGGCAGCGCGAGGCGCTGCAGCGGTGGGCTCCGCACGCCCGGCATCTCCTCGTGGTGATGGATGATGCCGACATCGATCACCCGTGGGTGGTCCGGGTGTCCGAGAGCGGCCGGCTGCCGTTGGCGCTCGCGCGCAATCGCGGCGCAGCGGAGGCGATCGAGCGCGGCGCCGACGTCCTGGTCTTCCTCGATGTGGACTGCATCCCCGGCTCCGACATGGTCGGGCGTTATGCCGACGCCGTCGTGCGGCACGACGCCCTGACCTGCGGGATGGTGACCTATCTGCCGCCCGCGCCACCCGGCGGCTATCGGCTCGATGCGCTGACGGCGGACCCGCATCCGGCACGGCCCGCGATGGCCGGCGAAGCACAGGCCTACGCCAGCGACGACGAGTACCGGCTGGTCTGGGCGCTGGCGTTCGCGCCCAGCCCTGGCCGGTGGCGGCAGATCGGCGGGTTCTGCGAGGACTACCGAGGGTACGGCGGCGAGGGCACCGACTTCGGGGTCCGTGCGCGAGCCGCCGGCGTCCCGATGCTGTGGCTGGGGGGCGCGGACGCCTACCACCAGCACCATCCCGTCACCGACCCACCCTGGCAGCACCTTGGCGACATCGTGCGGAACGCTCGCCTGTTCCATTCGCGGTGGGGTGTCTGGCCGATGGACGGCTGGCTGCGTGCCTTCGCCGATGCCGGAGCGATCCGGTGGACCGACGACGAGATCGTGTTGCTGCCGGCTCGATAGGGTGGTGCTCATGGCCGCTCCGTATCGACCGCAACGGATCATTCTGGTCCGACACGGCGAGAGCGAAGGCAACATCAACGACCACATCTACGAGACGGTCCCCGATCACGCGCTGCACATGACCGAGCGCGGCCGACAGCAGGTGATCACCGCCGGCCGCCGGCTTCGCGAGCTGATCGGCGGGGAAACGCTGCGCATGTGGGTGTCGCCGTACGTGCGCACCCAGGAATCGGCCGAGCTGCTCGACCTCGGCATCAGCCGCGAGGACTGGCGCATCGAACCGCGCCTCCGCGAGCAGGACTGGGCAAACTTCCAGGACCCGGTCAAGATCGCCGAGGAGAAACGACTGCGCAACGAGTACGGTCATTTCTGGTACCGCTTCACCCATGGCGAGTCCGGCTCGGACGTCTACGACCGCGTCTCGACCTTCTTGGAGTCATTGCACCGCAGCTTCGAGGACCCCGACATGGACCGCAATGTGGTCATCGTGACCCACGGCCTCACGATGCGGCTGTTCTGCATGCGTTGGTTTCGCTGGAGCGTCGAGTACTTCGAGTCGATCTCCAACCCGGACAACGGTACGTTCGTCGTCCTCGCCAAGCAGCCCGACCAGCGTTACAAGCTGCTCGAGCCGTTCGAGCAGTGGGACACCTCCGTCGAGCCGACCGCCCGCGAACGCAACTCCTGGGAGGACTGATGGACCTCATCGCCGGCAGCCTGACCGGTCAGTCCGTCGCCATGACGCTCATCGATGAGATGAGCAAGGGGTAGTTCGGCGAGCCGTCCCTGCTGCCGGGGTGGACACGCTCGCACGTCGTGGCGCACCTGATCGGCAACACCCTCGCCCAGACCCGGCAGGTCGACTACGCGCTGCGCGGCGAGCTGGTCGAGGTCTATACCGGAGGTCAGGAGGCTCGGGCCGCTGACATCGAGGAGCGCGCCGTCCTCGCCCCTTCGGACTTGGTCGCGCAGCTCCGCGATGCCCATGCCAGCTGGGAAGCAGCGGTCGTGCGGCTCGACGCGTCGTCGATGGCGGCGCCGGTCGAGTACCGGAGCGGAACGGTGGCAGACGTCGTCGCGGGACGGTGGATGGAATGCCTCGTGCACGCGGTCGACCTCGGCGTGCCGGCGTACACCTGCCGTGACTGGCCGTTCGACTTCTGCGACGTGCTGCTCGGGTATCTCCTGGTGCGGCTTCCAGCGGATCAGCGGGTTCGCCTGGAGGCGACCGACGCGCCGTACGACCAGACGCTCGACGTCGCCGCCCGAAACTACGCAGATCCGGGGGTCGGAGCGCATAGTGCCCGCGAGATGCCAGATCTGCGTAGTTTCGTTCACCTGCGCGGCCGGATCTCAGATATCGCAGGGTTCTTGTCTGACCGAGGGCCGGCCGAGGCCCTCGAATCACTCGCCGACCCGCTCGGCGAGCTGAACCCCTACCCCCGCGGCTCCATCCGCTGACCCATCTGCGGGGCTGTGGAGCACGCTAAGCGCCCATTATCGTGCTCCACTGCCCCGTAGAACGGGGTGGGCGCTATATCGACGTGCTGTTCCGGATCCGCGAGGCGTCACTGCCCCGCAGAACGGGGTGGGCGCAGTGGGTGGGCGGCGGGCTCATCGGGCGCCCGTGGCGACTGCCGCACGGTCGGACGGCGCGAGCCAGGTCCGCGCAGGTTCGAGCAGGCCGCTGGGCAGCCGGCCGGCCGCGCCTAGCGGGGTGTGCGCAAGCAACGCGGTCGGCGTCGTACGTCGGGGCCATACCGCCCACCAGGCGAAGACCGGCGTCGGGTCGACGAGCTCGATCGAGCACATGCCATCCGGAAGGGCCATCTCGGCGCCGATGAAGGACGGCGGCGCATTGCCCTCGGCAACCTTCGCCAACCAGTACTCGTATCCCATCGTGGCGCCCTCCTGGTCGATCTGGAGGTCGAACTCGCGTCCGAGCGCAAGGATGAGATCCTGCCATTCTCTTGGCGCACCGGCCATCGGGAACCAGGCGTCCGAGTCCTTGAGCTCGGCCAGGCGGACGGCGTCCCGGCCCGCCCAGGAGTGGTCCGCCCCCACGATGAGGTTCATCGGCTCCAGCATGGCAATCCGTCGGTGCAGATGCCGTGGCCACGGGTCGTCGGCGGCGGTGATGCTGCCGAATGCCACGTCGGCCCGGCCGGATGCAACGAACTGCGCCGCGGATTGATCCGGCGGCCGGTACACCGGCAGCACGGCCACCCCGGCCTCCGCCGCAGCGCGAAGCCAGCTCATCGGGGTGACCTCGGCCATCATCGGATCGACCCGTAGTCGGCCCCCGCGATGGACGGCGAGATCGTCGATCTCGTGCAGAATCCTGATCGCGGCTGGCAGAAGCTCGCGTCCGGCGTTCGTCAGGACGATGCGGCGCCGGTCGGAACGGTCCACGAGTCGCGTGCCGAAGATCTGCTCGGCCCGCGCGATCCGCTTCGAGAGCGCCTGCTGCGTGATGTGCAGGTGCTCGGCCGCCCGGCCGAAGCTGCCGTGCGTCTCGATCTGGACTATCGCGCGAAGCAGCGCCGTGTCGAGGTCCACGACCCCAGGGTCCCACAACCGCCGGTTGTCGTCGCGTCGCAGGAGTTGTTGGTTAACGGGCGGTCACCTGCACTGAACTGAGCCCATGAGCACCGACACCGCGGTAACAGCCAGCTCCGGTCCCCGCCCCCGCCCCCTCGCCAGTGCCCTGCACCGGCTCGGCGTGTGGTGCGCCGATCACCCTCGACGGATCGCTGCTGCGTGGGCCGGGTTCGTCGTCGTACTCGTCGGCCTCGTCATGGTCGCCGGCGGAGCCTTGCGTGACGACATGTCATCACCAGACGCGCCGAGCAGTGTCGCGGCCGAGCGGCTTTCCGCTCACCTGCCCAGCGCCGGATATGCAACCGCACACGTCGCGATCGACGGAGCCGATGAATCCACGCCTGCGCAGCTGGAGACCGTCACGGCGCAGATCGCGTCATCGGACGACGTGCTCTCGGCGGAGCTCCGGACCAGCGCCGAGGGGCCGATCGCGTTGATCGAGGTGCGATACGACGCGCCACTGGCAGATCTCGACGCCGCAGCGCTGACTGCCGCGTTGGATGAGGCGTCGCAACCGTTGCGCGCGGATGGCGCGACGGTGGGGATCGGCGGGCAGGTGCCCGAGAGCATCCAGGGGCCGAACGGCGTGGCCGAGGCCATCGGCGCTGCCGTCGCCTTCGTGATTCTGCTGCTGGTGCTGCGCTCACTGCTGCTGGCGTTCCTGCCGTTCGTGGTCGCGCTCGTCGGCGTGGGGTGTGGCACCGCTCTGATCTTCCTGCTGGCCCGTGTCGTGGACGTCAGCCTCGTGACCCCGACGCTCGCAGCGATGATCGGCATCGGCGTATCGATCGACTACTCGCTGCTGATCATCACTCGCTACCGACGGACCCTTGCCGATGGCTTGGGCCGTCGAGAGGCGGCCGGAGAGGCGGTCGGCGCTGCCGGGCATGCCGTCGTGGCGGCAGCGGTGATCGTGATCATCGGCCTCAGTGGTCTGCTGTGGAGCGGGGTGCCCGGTTTCGCCTGGATGGGAGTCGCGAGCGCGCTGGCCGTGATGACCTGCTCGGCGGCCGCCATCACCCTGCTTCCGGCGATGCTGGCCGCGACGGGCGAACGAGCTCGCCCCTCCGGCCGTACGACCTCCGCGGGGCGCGGCGATCGCTTCCGCGAAGCGGTCGTACGCCGCCCGGTCGCCGCGCTCGCGGTCGGGATCGGAGCGCTCGTGCTGCTCGCGCTCCCGGCGGTCGACGTCCGTCTCGCCCAGAACGACGCCGGTTCGGAGGCCCCGGGAAATCCGACCCGTGTCGCCTACGACATCGTCGAGACCGGCTACGGTGCCGGGTCCAACGGGCCATTGATCGTCGTGGCCGAGCCAGACCTGATCGAGGACGTGGGTGCGGCGGTTCACGCGACACCGGGTATCTCGTCAGTCAGCAATCCGATTGTGTCTGAGGACGGTGCGATCGCCGTCCTCACGGCGATCCCGCAATGGGGGCCGGGGGACGAACGTACTCAGGAGCTCGTGATGGACCTGCAGCGATCCTTGCCGGAGGGAGCTGCGTTGACCGGTGCGACGGCAGCGATGCTCGATCTGACGGCGCAGCTGGGCTCCAACCTGTGGCGAGTGGTGCTCGGCATCATGCTGCCCACCGCGTTGGTGATGCTGCTGATGGTGCGGTCGCTGCTGATCCCTCTGAAGGCGGTAGCAGCCAATCTGCTGTCCGTGCTGGCCGCGTTCGGTGTCGTCACGCTGCTCTTCCAGACCGAGGTCGGGGCGCGGTTCATCGGTCTGAGCGAACCGGCGCCGATCGCGGCGTGGGCACCGGTGGTGCTGTTCGCGATCACCTTCGGGCTGTCGATGGACTACGAGGTGTTCCTGGTGTCGTCGATCCGCGAACGATACGACGCGCATGGGGACAACCGGCGTGCGGTCCTGGAGGGGCTGGGCAGCAGCACGCGTGTGATCACCGTCGGCGCGGCGATCATGATCGCCGTGGCGGCGGGCTTCGCGGCCGACGCGTCGGTGATGGTGAAGCTCATCGGTGTCGGGCTGGTGGCAGCGTTGGTGCTCGACGTGACGATCGTTCGGATGCTCGTCGTGCCGGCCGCCATGACGCTGCTCGGGCGGTGGAACTGGTGGATGCCGAAGGTCACGGAACGGCGGGCCGCCGTCCGCCATGGGTGACGCTCCGCCGGCGCGGGTGCGCTTCCGCGGTGGGCTGGTCAGGCGGCAACGGGGTCACCTCCCTGGCCAGCCGACCGCGGATCGTGACTACGCGAGGCAGGTCAGGGGCTTGCCGCCGTTGTAGGTGACCATGTCGCCGATCGCCGCCAGCGCGTCGATCGGCGCTCCGCGATTTGCGCCGCCCAGCTCGGCGTACGCCCGGTGGAGGTTGCCGACGATGCGTTCGGAGTCCGACAGCTCGGCGAACTTGCCGAGGTCGGTCTGGCGCGCCAGATCGAGCGGTGCGATGCCCTCGGCATGGCCGCGAGCCGCGAGGTCCAGCACGAACGCCAGATACTCGAGGACGTCGTCCACGATCGCCATGGTGCAGACGTCTCCGTGACCCGGTACGACGACCTCCGCGTCGTACTGCCGCAACGACTCGACCGCCTCGATCGCGCCGGCGACCGACCCCATCAGCAGGAAGGGGGTGCCGCCGTTGAACAGCAGGTCGCCGGCGAACAGCACCTTTCGCTCCGGCAGCCAGATCACCGAGTCGTTGGTCGTGTGCGCCGGGGTCCCGGGATGCCGCACCTCGCACCGAAGATCGTCAACGTGGACGTCGACGCCGTCGGTGAAGGTCAGGAACGGCGGCGCGGGCTTGATGTCGCCCCAGTCGGGTCCACCATCGGGGTTCACGAAGATCCCGGCGGTCTGCAGCCGCTTGATGCCCTCCTCGCCGTCCTCGACGATCAGCCGGCGGGCGTCCTCGTGAGCAACGATCGTCGCCCCCTCGAACAGGAAGTTGCCGTTGGTGTGGTCGCCATGGTGATGGGTGTTCACCAGGGTGGTGACCGGGATCGAGGTCTTCTTCCCGATCGCCTGCTGGAATGCTTGCGTGCGGGCCACGGTGGACGACGCGTCGATCGCGACGGTGTGGTGCTTTCCGGTCAGGAAGCCCATGTTGTTGATCCACCAGGATCCATCGGGCTGGATGTAGGCGAAGACGCCATCCGAGACCTCCTCGACCCTGGCCGGGCCGAGCTCGGAGTGTGAATGTCCAGCGCTCATGTTGCGACCTCGCGATCTGCGGTGGGGTTGGTCCGGGCTAGTCGAACGATAGCCCGACCATCCCGCCGCCGCGCCCGGTCAAGGGACGGACGACACCCGGCGAACGGATCGTACGCCGCGGTCGGAGTCAGGTCTGGTTCGCCGGTGACGGGGAAAGTAGCTCAGCGAGGGCAATAGCCCCCGGCCCGATCTGGTGCCCGAGCCGAATACAGCGGTCCGGTGCCAGGCCCTGATGAGCGCCACCGACCGCAATGAGCAGTCCCGGCCGAACCGTCTCGATCGCGTCCACGACCGCGGGGACGGCCGCCGCCGTGCGCAGTGTCGGCATGGCCAGCAGCGCACAGGAGATCTCACCGGGCTCTACCGCGTACTTCCAGGCCCGCACCGGGACGTCGGCGCCGAGGTAGCGCGTCGCCAGTCCGACGCGGCGGGCCGCTACCGCGAAGCTCAACAAGCCCAGGTCGTGACGGTCCTCTGGCGGCAGGCCGAGCGCCACGCGCGGGCCCAGCGCGTTGTCGCCAGCGGCGTCATACGCCGCGGCCAACCGTCGATTGACCGCGGCCGAGACGAAGTGCTCACCAGCGACGCTGAGCTCCCCCGTTGCCCACGCCTCGCCCATCCGCTTCAGCGACGGCAGCAGCCAGTGGTCAACCACGGTCTCGAACGCCGCGCGGGCGAAGTGCTGATCCAGCAGTGCCGACAGCTCAGCAGCATCCAATGATCGCGCCGGCCCGAGCAACGCGTCGTGGTCCTCCAGGGCCGGCAGCGGCGCGCTGCCTCCCCCGGATGCACCACGCGCGCTGTCCAGCCCCGCGGCCTGTTCGGCAGCAGCTCGAACCGCCCAGCCGCTGTCGATCAGGTTCTTCATTGCCATGAGAACGCGCACGGCATCCGCGTCGTACATCCGGTAGCCGGACGGGGTGCGCTTCGGTTGAACGACCCCGTATCGGCGCTCCCAGGCACGAAGCGTCCCCTCGGTGACGCCGATCAGCGCTGCAGCGCGTTTGATAGTGAACATGCCCGTCAGCCTGGCAGCGGTCGTGGCCAGCGGGCTGCTAGCCACGACCGTGCGCGTATGGCGACCCGCACGAACCTTATGCAAACCTTTGACAACATTGTGCGTTCACCATAGCGTGAGGTCAGGTCGGCGGCAATGACCCGACGCCGGATGGTGGGAACGACCAGCGAGGGAGAGGGCCGTGATGAGCACGTCCGCGGCGGTCGTGAAGGCGCACCAATGAGCTTGCAGGAGCAGATCGACGATCTGATCACACCCGCAGCCGGGCTCGGCGGGCTGTCCGCGGACCGCGCAATGCTCACGCTCGCACTGCGATTGGGCACCGAGGGCGGAAAGCGCTTCCGGCCGTGGCTGTTCACCACGGTGCACGACCGCCTGCGTCGTCCCGGCCTGGCACCGCGCGCGGATACCGTCGACCGCGTCGCTGCCGCGCTCGAGCTCGTGCACACCGCCTTCGTGATTCACGACGACGTCATCGATAACGACGACATGCGCCGCGGCCGCACCAGCGTGCCTGGCCTTTTCGGTGCCTCCGACCCGGCCCTCGGCTCGAACTACTCGCGCGCCGGCGGCATCCTCACCGGCGACCTCGCCCTGGTCGCGGCCGTGCGGGGGCTGGCCACCTGCGGCGCCACAGGATCGGTGACGGACGCGCTGCTGGAGCTGTTGGACGCCACGATGCACGACTCCGCGGCGGGAGAGCTCGGTGACGTGCGGATGGCGTTGGATGACCAGCTGCCCGGTCTGGCCGAGGCACTCGCCGTGACGGAGCTGAAGACCGCCGCGTACTCCTTCGTCCTGCCGATGCAGGCCGGCGCGATCCTGGGCGAGGCCGAGCCCGGTGCGATCGCGCAGGTCGGTGAGGTCGGTCGCATGCTGGGCAACGCCTTCCAGCTGCGGGACGACCTGCTGGGCACCTTCGGTGACGAGGCGACCATCGGAAAGGACCCGCTCGGCGACCTGCGCGAAGGCAAGCGCACGCCGCTGATCGTGCACGCATCACGCACCAGGCACTGGTGGCGCATCGAGCCCCACCTCGGCGACTCGACCATCGGCCCGACCGAGGGCGAGCGGGTGCGCCGCGCCTTGCTGGAGGCCGGATCGGTTGACTTCATCGAGGGCCTGATCGATGAGTACGTGCGGCGCGCGAGAACGCTCGCAGAGCCGCTCGGCCTGGACGCCTGCATCGTGGACCGACTCAGCATCGGAGGACGGACTCTCGCCCAGCCCGCGGACGATGTCGGTGTGGCATGAAGACCTGGGGCACGACGTGATTAGGCTATCGCGAGACCGCGCGCAGCCCGCACCCCACAAGCTGTACGACGAGGTTGCGGAGGCCGCTGCCGACGTCGTCCTCCGCCGGTACTCGACGTCGTTCGGCCTCGCCTCGAGGCTGCTTACCGGCACGGTGCGGACCCACGTGCGCAACATCTACGCGCTGGTGCGGGTCGCCGACGAGGTCGTCGACGCGCCGCGGCCGGGAGGCGGGGTCGCTGGCCGGAGCCAACTGCTGGCCGACCTGCATCGCGAGGTAGCGCACGCCGTCGACACGGGCCACAGCGCGAACCTCGTCGTGCACGCGTTCGCTCGTACCGCCCGCACCTGCGGCATCGATGCGGCGCTGTACGGCCCGTTCTTCGCCTCCATGCGCATGGACCTGGAGCGCACCGAGCACGACGCCGACAGCCTGGCGCGGTACATCCACGGCTCGGCGGAAGTCGTCGGCCTCATGTGCCTGCGCGCGTTCCTTGTCGACACGCCCGATCGCGATCGCCAATATGAGCGGCTGCAGGATGGCGCCTCTCGGCTCGGCGCGGCCTTTCAGAAGGTGAACTTCCTGCGCGATCTGGGCAGCGACGTCGACCACCTCGGCCGGAGGGATTTCCCGGGGCTCGACATCGAGCGATTCGACCGCGCCACCCGGGATCGGTTGCTGGACGACATCGAGGCTGACCTGGAGGCGGCGGCGGTCATGATCCCGAGCCTGCCCGCCGGAAGTCGGCGGGCGGTCTGCGCCGCGCACCTGATGTTCGCCGAGCTGGCGTGTCGGCTGCGACGAACCGACCCAGCCGTGATCCGGTCCCGGCGGGTACGTGTCCCCGCGCCGCGCAAAGCGCAGCTGATCGCCATCGCCCTGGCCCGCGGAGCGGCCTGATGCGCCGCGCGACGTCCTCACCGCCTGGGCCGGACGGCGCCCGCGGCCGGGTCTGCGTCATCGGCGGCGGGATCGCAGGACTGGCCACCGCCGCGCTGCTGGCGGCCGACGGCTGGACGGTGGAGCTGCTGGAGCAACGCAGCGAGCTCGGAGGCCGCGCGGGCTCCTGGTCCGCGGACGGGTTCCGGTTCGACACCGGGCCGTCTTGGTACCTGATGCCCGAGGTATTCGAGCACTTCTTCAATCTCCTCGGCACCTCGGCCGCGCAGACGCTCGACCTGCGACGGCTCGATCCCGGCTACCGCGTGTTCTTCGAAGGCGAGAGCGACCCCGTAGACATCCGTGCTGGACGCGAGGCCAACATCACGACCTTCGAACGGGTCGAGCCCGGCGCTGGCGCCGCGCTGGAGGCCTATCTCGATTCCGCCGACGAGGCTTATCGGATCGCGGTGCAGCACTTCCTCTACACCAGCTACCAGCAAGGCACCGATCTGCTGCGCGGCGACCTGCTGCGCCGTGCGCACCGGCTGCTTCCGTTGCTGGTGCGCAGCCTCGACCGGCACGTCGCGGGCCGGTTCTCCGACCGGCGGCTCCGTCAGATACTCGGGTACCCGGCGGTGTTCCTCGGTGGTTCGCCGCAGCGGATCCCGGCGTTGTACCACCTGATGAGCCGGATGGACCTCGACGACGCCGTGCTCTACCCGTACGGCGGATTCACGACGCTCATCGACGCGGTCGCAGACCTCGCGCGACGCCACGGGGTCACCGTGCGCACCGGTGTCACAGTGACCGGCATCGAGACGGCCCCCCGGGCGCCGCAGCGACGGCTCGCCCGCACGACCGCGCGGGTCCGTGGGGTGAGGTACCGAGACATGGAAGGGAACACCGGCCACAGCGACGCCGACGTGGTGGTCGGCGCGATCGACCTGCACCACCTCGAGACGCAGCTCCTGCCGCGCGAGCTGCAGACCTACCCCGAGTCGTACTGGCGCCGACGCGATCCCGGTCCTGGAGCGGTCCTCATCTACCTCGGCGTTCGCGGTGAGCTCCCGCAGCTCGCGCACCACTCGATGTTCTTCACCCGGGACTGGCAGGCGAACTTCGATGACGTACTCGGCAAGACCCGGAAGGTGCCCGAGCCGGCGTCATCCTATGTGTGCCGCCCCTCGGCCACGGACCCGACAGTCGCCCCGGACGGCAGCGAGAACCTCTTCGTGCTGGTTCCGGTACCCGCGGATATCGGTCTCGGTCGCGGCGGGCCGGCACGGACCGGAGATGCGGTGATCGAGAGCATCGCAGACGCGGCCATCGGACAGATTGCCCACTGGGCGGGCATTCCCGACCTCGCCGACCGGATCGTCGTCCGTCGCACGGTCGGGCCGGGCGACTTCGCCGCTGACCTGAACGCCTGGTCCGGCGGTGCGCTGGGCCCGGGCCACTCGTTGCGTCAGAGTGCCTTCTTCCGCACCGGGAACGCATCGAAGAAGGTCGATGGCCTGCTCTACTCGGGATCTACGACCATTCCGGGCATCGGTCTACCGATGTGCCTGATCAGCGCAGAACTGGTGCTCAAACGGCTCCGCGGTAACCGTACGGGCGGCGCGATCACCGGCCCCGTCGTCGACGACGGCGTCCCTGACGGGCGGGGGCTCCGATGAGCCTGCTCTATCTCGGTGCGCTGATCGTGTCGACGGTCTGCATGGGGCTGGTCGATCGGCGCTGGCGGTTGTTCCTGTTCGATCGTCCGCGAGTCGCTCTGCTGAGCGTGGCCATCGGGTTCGTGCTGTTCCTGACGTGGGACCTCGTCGCCATAGCGCTGCAGATCTACGCCAAGGGCGAGTCCGACGGCATGTCAGGGATCGAGGTCCTTCCCGAGCTTCCGCTGGAGGAGCTGTTCTTCATCACCTTCCTCTGCTACATCGCCGGGGTGCTGCACGGGCTGGCCACCCGCATCGTCGAGCACCGCTCCCAGCGGAAGGTGAGCGAACGATGACCTACCTCGCGTTAGCCGGCATGTTCCTGTCCGCGACGTTGCTGGCGCTAGCCGTCGCCGCAGTGCTGCGCCGTCCAGACCGGTCGTGGTGGCTGGCTACTGGGCTGACTGCCGTGGTGATGATGGCGCTGACGGCAGTATTCGACTCGTTGATGATCGCCGCGGATCTCTTCCGGTTCGACGAGAACCAGCTGACGGGCATCTACATCGGGCTCGCGCCCATCGAGGACTTCACGTGGCCGCTCGCGGCGGTCGCGCTGATTTCGGCGATCCGCCTGCTCGGCTCGCCGTCTGAAGCACAGCCAGCCCGCTCCCGGTCCCGCGGCATGCAGGGAACCCCGGCGGCCAGGAAGCGATGAGCACCCAGACGATCGGTGCGCCGCAGCCTGCGCGGCTGGGCAAGGTGTTGGCCTCCTCCCGCCCATTGTCGTGGGTGAACACTGCGTTTCCGTTCGGCGCGGCGTACGTCTGGGCAGGGGGCGGTCTGGACGCCGCCTTCTGGATCGGCTGTGTGTGGTTCTTGATCCCCTACAACCTGCTCATGTATGGGATCAACGACGTCTTCGACTACGAATCCGACGTGCGCAACGCGCGAAAGGGCGGCGTGGAAGGCGTGGTGCTGGACAAGAAGCTGCACCGCGCCACCCTCGTCGCCGCGGTTACCAGCAATGTCCCCTTCGTGATCGCGCTGGTTCTGCTCGGCTCGCCCCAGTCGGGTGCGGTCCTGGCGATCAGCGTTTTCGCCGTCGTCGCGTACTCGGCACCGGGATTGCGGTTCAAGGAGCGCCCGTTCCTGGACTCGCTCACCTCGAGCACGCACTTCGTGAGTCCTGCCCTGTTCGGGCTCACCCTGGCGCAGGCCCGCGGCGCAAGCCTCACCTGGGACGACGGGGTGATCGCCGCGATGGCCGGCTTCTTCCTGTGGGGCATCGCCTCCCACGCCTTCGGTGCGGTCCAGGACGTCCGAGCCGACCGGGAGGCCGGAATCGGGTCCATCGGCACCGTGCTCGGTGCCCGGTACACCACCTGGTTGGCCGCGGCGTCGTATATCGCGGCCGGCGTCGTACTGTTGGGGGTGCCCTGGCCCGGCTCGCTGGCCGCGCTGCTCACGCTTCCCTACATCGCGAACGTGGCACCATTTCTGGGGATCAGCGATGCCGACTGCGAGCGCTCCAACGCCGGATGGCGCCGATTCCTGTGGCTGAACTTCCTCACCGGTTTTCTCCTCACGCAGCTGATGATCTTCACCGCGCTGCGCTGATCTCCGGGGTCGTCCCGCGCCTCCCGCCGTACGCCGGTGGCGATCATCGACAGATTCGCCGCCGCCAGCGGGTCCACGGCGGCGTGATACGCCAGTTCGCCCGCAGCGTGACGACCGCACGGCGCATCCGCCGGCGCAGCTGGGTTCGGCCTCGCAGCGAGCGTCCGGAGACGTCCACGCGCAGCCTGGTGATGAATCGGATCCGAGCCCGCGGGCCGAGCACGAAGCCGAGATCCATGTCGTCGTGGACGTCGAGGTGGCGGTGCACCTTCGCCCCCACGCGGCGCCACACGCTCGCGCGGATCGCCATGCTGGAGCCCCACAACGGCACGTTGGCGATCGCCAGCCCGCCCAGCGCGAAGTACAGGCCCAGATACAGCGCTGCGGCGGGATGCCGCACCATGGGATGCAGGTCATGGAAACGACCAGGTCCGGTAATCGCGTCGATGCCGGGGTCGGCCATCGCGTCGGCGACCACCCGGACCCAGTCCGGTCCGGGCCGTGAGTCGGCGTCGAGCCTCGCGATGACCTCCTGGGTCGCCGCGTCATAGCCTGCGGCCGCTGCGTAGGGGATTCCCGGCCGCGGCTCCTCCACGACGCGGGCGCCCGCATCGCGCGCGACCTGCGCGGACCGGTCGGTGGAACCGTTGTCGACCACGACGATTTCGTCCGGCGGGAGTGACTGCTCGGCCAGCAGCGCCAGACAGCAGCGCAGCTCCTCAGCGTCGTCGCGCACCGGGATGACCACGGAGATGGTGGGTCTCATCGGGGCATCGTCGACTCGACCCGGCGCGGCACCGCCGCACCGGCAAGCAAACCTGCCACGCCGGCCCCCAGAATGCCGGCGATCAGATCGGTGATCGTGTCGTCGTACCCCACCTGGATCGCATCGTCGAAGTACGTGTAGCCGATCCACTCTCCGATCTCCCAGACCGTCGCGAGCAGACCAGCGCTGGACACGGTCGCGACCGCCACAGCCAACCGTTCCCGCGGATGACCCGAAGGCGCGAGCAAGCGTGCGCGCTGCGCCACCTGAGAGGCGAGGATCCCAATCAGCCCGGTCGATGCGGCGTGCACCGCAAGGTCCAGCCCCTCGTAGCTCACGTACCAGTCGAGCAGAGCGGCCCAGGCGGCGAAGATGAACGACGAGCACATCAGGGCATCGAGCCACGGCGGCACGCCGAGCGCTCGAGGCAGCATGCACCCACCGACCACCAGGAACATGACGGCAAACCCGATCGCACCGTCCCCGATCGTGGCGGGCACCAGACCGATCACGGCAAGCACCCGCAGCACGTCAGAGAGGTTGAACGACATCTGCTCAGACTAATGAGTCGGTGCGGTCGCCCATCGATCGTCGACAGCGCCGCGCGGACCTCACGCGTTGGCCGGCCCGCACATGCCGGCACGGGCGGTCAGTGGCCGGTGGTGGGGAAGATGTCGCCGATGGCGTCGATGACGTCGTCCGGCAGGTCGGTCCTGCCGGCCGCTGCGTTGGCGCGTACCTGCGCGGCGGAGGTCGCGCCCGCGATCACCGACGTCAGGCTGTCCTGGGCGAGCAGCCAGGCGAAGGTCGCCTCCAGCATCGTGACGCCGTGCTCATCGCAGAGATCCTGGTAGTCCTTCAGCTGACGCCAGTCGACCGACTCCAGCATCTCGGGCATCACCTGGACCAGTCGCGAGCCCTCGGGTCGGTCAGCCTCCGTGTACTTCCCGGTCAGCAGGCCGTTGGCGAGCGGGAAGAAGGGCAAAAAGCCCATCCCCGCGCGGTGCACCTCGGGCAGCACGCCACTCTCGGCGTCCCGGACGAGCAGCGAGTACTCGTTCTGGGCCGAGATGAACGGCGGTAGGCCGTGCGACGAGGCGATCTCGTTGGCCTCGGCGAGCTGCTCGGCGGAGAACGTGGTGTGCCCGATGTAGCGGACCTTGCCCTCCTCGATCAGCTCGCACAGTGCCTCGAGGGTCTCGGCGATCGGCACGTGCGGATCGGGGTTGTGCATCTGGTACAGGTCGATGTAGTCGGTCTGCAGCCGACGCAGGGTTGCCTCGAGCGCGTTGCGGATGTAGGTGCGGCCACCCTTCGGCCCCCACATCTCGGCGCCGTGGGTGTGCACCGCCTGATGCCCGAACTTGGACGCGAGGACGACGCTCGCGCGGTCGTGCGACCGCAGCGCCTCCCCCATGAGCTCCTCGCTGGCGCCGGGCGGGTTGCCGTACATCTCGGCGGTGTCGAAGAAAGTGATGCCCGCCTCGATGGCCGCGTCGATCACGGCGCGGGTGCCATCGAGAGTCTCGGTGACCGTCCCCTTTCGGCCGAAGTTGTTGCAGCCGAGGCCGACCACACTGATGAGGGGCCCGGCTTCACCGAGCTGACGCTGTGGAATCTGCACGCGGCCAGCCTATCGAGCATCGCGCGCCGGGTCCGGCGAATGGGGGACCCGCTGCGGCACCCTGACACGGGTCCTGGGGAGTAGCGTGATGCGGACGCCGAAGGGGGCAGCCGTGCGCGTGATGTGGTTTCGTCGTGACCTGCGACTGCGTGACAACCCGGCGTTGCTCGCCGCGGCGGACGACGGCCCGGTGGTCGCCATCGTTGTCCTCGATCCCCGACTGACCGGCCGCCGCTCACCTCGCGTACGGCGTTACCTGCAGTCGGTCCGCGCGCTGTTCGAGCAGACCGGTGGAGCGCTCGTCGTCCGGACCGGCGACCCTGCCGAGGTGATCCCGGCCGTCGCCACCGAAGCCGGTGCTCACGAGGTGCACATCAGCCGTGAGTACACGCCGTACGGCCGGCGCCGGGATACCGCCGTGGCCGAACGACTCGCCGCGGCGGGTGTCGAGCTGATCGCGACCGGCGGGCCGTACGCCGTGGGCCCCGGCCGGGTACGCAACCGCTCTGGCGCTCCGTTCAAGGTGTTCACGCCGTACGCCCGCGCCTGGCGAGCCCACGGCTGGCCGCGCCCGGCGCCGACCGCCGACCCGACGTGGGCGACCGGGATCTACTCGGACCCGGTCCCCACCGGCTCGCCGACCGAGCCCGTGGGTGAGTCGGCCGCGCTCGCCCGATGGGAGAGCTTCCGCAGCGAAGGACTCGCGGCGTACGCCGAGCAGCGCAACCGACCGGATGTCGACGGCACCAGTCGCCTGTCGGTGGCGCTGAAGCTCGGTGAGCTGCACCCGCGCACGCTACTGGCCGGCGTCGACCATGCCCGCGACGCGCGGTTCGTCACCGAGCTTGCCTGGCGGGAGTTCTACGCCGACGTCCTGTGGCACCACCCGGCGTCCGCCTGGTGCGATCTGACCGACGCGTTGCAGGGCATGGAGTACGACGACGCGCCCGACCCGGTGCAGGCGTGGAAAGAAGGCCGCACCGGTTACCCGATCGTCGACGCCGGGATGCGCCAGCTGCTGACCGAGCACTGGATGCACAACCGGGTGCGGATGATCACCGCGTCATTCCTCGTCAAGGACCTCCACGTGCGGTGGCAGGTGGGCGCTCGACACTTCCTGGATCACCTGCACGACGGCGATCTCGCCTCCAACAGCCACGGCTGGCAGTGGACCGCCGGCACCGGGACCGACGCCGCGCCGTACTTCCGAGTGTTCAACCCGCTGGTGCAGGGCAAGCGGTTCGACCCCGACGGCGGCTACGTGCGCCGGTACGTCCCCGAGCTGCGGCACCTCGCCGGGGGCACCGTCCACGAGCCCTGGAGGTCGGCCGACGGGTACACGCACGGCTATCCGGAGCCGATCGTCGTCCACGCCGAGGAGCGCCGGATCGCCCTGGCCCGTTATCACGCCGCCCGCTAGCCCGATCCACGCCGCCCGCTAGGCCGATTCTGTGACCGATGACCCGTTGAGCGAGTCATTGGTAACGAAATCGGGTAGGAGCACGGTATGTCCCGCTTTGGATATTTCCTCTCCGCCGAAGACCACACCCCCGCCGAGCTGATCGAGCAGGCCGAGCTCGCGCAGCAGGCCGGCTTCGAGTCGCTGTGGATCAGCGACCACTACCACCCCTGGAACGACCAGCAAGGCGAGTCTGCCTTCGTCTGGACCATCATCGGCGCGCTCGCGCAGGCCACCGATCTGCCGATCACGACGGCCGTCACCTGCCCGACGGTCCGGATCCACCCGGCGATCATCGCCCAGGCGGCGGCGACGTCCGCCGCGCTGCTCGGGCCCGACCGCTTCATCCTCGGGCTCGGCTCGGGAGAGGCACTCAACGAGCACATCCTCGGCGATGCCTGGCCCAACGCGGCGACCCGCCTGGCGATGCTCGAAGAGGCGATCGAGATCATCCGCGAGCTGTGGACCGGCGAGGTCGTCTCGCGCGAGGGCGAGTTCTACACCGTCGACGCGGCGCGGATCTACACGCTGCCCGACCAGCCCCCACCGATCTACGTCAGCTCGTTCGGACCCAAGTCGCTCGAGCTGACCTGCCGCATCGCCGACGGCTTCATCTCCACGCAGCCGGACGCCGAGTCCGTCGCGGCATTCCGCAAGGCCAAGGGCAAGAACGCCCCGGCCCAGGTCGGGTTCAAGGCGTCGTACGCCGAGACCCGCGAGCAGGCGATCGATCACATGTACCGGTTGTGGCCGAACGATCAGCTGCCAGGAGAGCTCGCGCAAGTGCTCCCCTCGCCGCAGCACTTCGAGCAGGCCTCGGAGCTTGTCACTCGCGAGATGGTCGGCGAGAGCCCGGCGCCGCTCGGACCGGACGCCGAGACCCACCTGGCCGCGTTCGACGACTTCGTGGACGCCGGATTCGACGTCGTCCACCTGTCCAACGTCGGACCGGACTACCGTGGCTTCTTCAAGCTGTACGAGACCGAGGTGCTTCCCGAGCTGAAGAAGCGGCACGGAGGAGGGAGAACGACGTGACCAAGGGCGTCCTGTTCGACGTAGATGGCACGCTGGTGGACTCCAACTACGAGCACGTGGTGGCGTGGGCGCGGGCGTTCACGGAGGCCGGCCAGCCGGGTGTGAGCTCGGCATCGATCCACCGGGCGATTGGGCTGCCCAGCGACTCACTGGTTACCCACCTCACCGGCGCTCCCGACGACGAGGTCGCGGACCGCCACGACGAGCTGCTGCACGAGGCCAGCGAGCACATCACGGCAACCCCCGGCGCGGCCGAGCTGCTGCAGAAGTGCCGCGGCGCCGGCCGCACCGTCGTCCTGGTCACCAGCGGCAAAGAGGCGGACCTGGACTGGATGCTCCCGCTGATCGGCGGGCGCGACGCGGTCGATGCGATCGTGACCTCCGACGACATCAACGAGGGAAAGCCCGACCCGGACCCGTTCGAGGCCGGGGCGAAGAAGGCGGGGCTGGAGCTCGCGGACTGCGTGATCGTCGGCGACTCGGTGTGGGACATGAAGGCCGCCGCCCGCGTCGACGTCCCCGCGATCGGGGTCGGCTGCGGCGGCGTGGACGCCGAATCGCTGCGCAAGGCCGGCGCCGTCGAGGTGTACGACGACCCGGCCGATCTCGCGGACAAGCTCAGCCGCTCCCTCATCGGTCGCAGCTGACCCACCTGCTGCGTTCTGGCGGTGGGTTCTACCCCGCCAATCGACGTCTAGCGGGGTAGAACCAACCGGGTCCGGATCAGCGGGCGGCGAGGTCGAGCAGCTCCCGGGTGCGCTGGTGCTCAGCGAGGATCCGGCGTACGGGCGCCATGATGTGCTTGCGCGCAGTGCTACCGATTGCCTCGTGCAGCTGCGCCCGGACCCGCTCTCGTCGCCGACGAGCCCCCACCGAGGCGAACATCTTCATCAGCGCCGTGGTCAGCAGACCGAGCAGCAGGCCGCCGGCCAGCAGCAGGGTCGGGTACGGGATGGGCCCCCACGCCGGGGTCTCGATGTGGATCTGCAGCCACCCGAGCACGATCATCGTCAGCAGCCACAGCAGACCCGCGACCGCGGCCAGGGCGAAGAGCCACTGGAAGACCGCGACGACGGTCCACCAGATCGGACGCCGCATGCGCAGCGAGGTGCCCATGACAGCCTGGTCGAGGCTGTCGGCCAGCCCTGAATGATCAGGCACGGCTGCTCGTTCGACGTCCTGGGCCCACCGCAACGGCAGTCCCTCGGCCGCCCGGTCCGCGAGGTCACGGGTGGCGAGGTCGACAGCGGAGCGCTGAGCGGGTGAGGCGGCCGGGAGCGAGGAGCGACCCAGCGCAACCCGGACGTCGTCCACCCCGGGGGAAGGCTCTGCGCCGCTCGACCGATCCAGACCAAGTCGCCTGAGCGGGTCGGGACGCAGCTTGCGGGTCCACTTGGTGAACGGCCACCCGGCCCGCGAGTTCGCCTGGACCCGGTAGTCGCGCTGGACGGCGTCCAGCACCACCGGTACGCCCGCGGCCTTCGCCAGCGCGTCGATCAGCCGGTCGTCGGCCTGCTCGTCGAGGTGCTGCTCGGATTCCCCGACCCCCTCCCGCAGCGCGGTGGCCGAGCCGCGGACGTCGCTGTTCATGCGGGCCTCGGCGGCGGCCCGGGACTGGGCGACGTCGGTGAGCAGCGCCATCAGCTTGTCCACGCCGGCTCCGGTGGCGGCGGACGTCGGCAGTACGTCGACCGTCGCCGCGCTGTCCGCGGCGACGATCCGGCGCAGATCGGCGGTCGTCTGGTCTACCTGCTCGACGGTCAGCCGGTCGGCCTGGTTGAGCACGACAATGGTGCGCGCGTCGCGCGCCGACAGCGTCTTGATGTAGTGCTCGTGCATCACCGCATCGGCGTACTTCTGCGGATCGGTGACCCACACGAACACGTCGGCGAGCTGCAGCACCCGGTCGGCCTCAGCCCGGTTGGAACGCTCCCGCGAGTCGAAGTCGGGCAGGTCCAGCAGCACCAGGCCCTCCCGGGGCCCTTCGGCCTGGTCGACCTGATGGCGAGCGCCGACGCCCAGCCAGTCCAGCAACGGGCCGGCCGACCCGGGCCCCCAGATCGCGGCCGTAGCGGTGGAGGTGGTGGGGCGGCGTACGCCGGGGCGCGCCACCTGCGCGCCGACGAGGCGGTTGAACAGCGAGGACTTGCCCGAGCCGGTCGCGCCGGCGAGCGCGACAACCGTATAACCCGAGCCGAGCGCGGCCCGCTCGCCGACCTTGCGGAGGGTGTTGTGCGCCCGTTCCCCGGCGCGCGGTTCGAGCCGGCTGCCGCCGATGGCGAGCGCGTCGGTCAGCGCCCTGCTGCGCTCCCCGAGATCGGGGACGTGGTTGCGTCGGAGCACGTTCACCGGGCCGCCTGCACTTCGGTGACCGCGGCCGTCAGGTCGTTGGCCACCCGCGGGTCGACCTGGAGACCCAGCAGTACGTCGTCATACCGCTTCTGCTCAGCGAGGTACAGCTCCTTGGTCTTCTCGACCAGCGAGTGGCGGGCCTTCGCGGCGAGGGTGCGCACCGCCTGGTCGCCGAAGATCGCCTCGAGCAGCCGCTGGGCGACCACCGCCGAGCCGCCGGCGATGCCGACCTCAGCCCCCGACAGGCCCGCGGTCGACATGAACACGACAAGCATCAGCAGCACCGCGACCCCGTTCACTCCGAGCGCCAGGAACCGTGCGGTCGACCGCTTCGGTCCGGCCTCGGCCCGCACCATCTCGAGCAGCTCGGTCTGCCACTCGCGGACCAGCTTGTCGACCTTGCCCTCGATCCCCTGGCTGGACTTCGTGAGCTCGGGGTGCTCGGTGAGGACCTGGCCGCCCCCGGGCATCGTGCGCCACTGCCGGGCGGCCATCGAGGCGGCGCCCTGGGCCTGCGAGGTGATCAGGGCGGCCACGCCGGTCTGTAGCGCCTCACCGAGCTGGGTGGACTGCACCTGGTTGCCCTTGCCCTTGAACATCGCCGAGATGCGGTCGCGGACCCGACCGACCCCGGACTCGATCTGCCGGAACAGCTCACCGGTGCCGACCAGCTCGTGCCACCGGCCGAGCACCTCGCCGCGCAGCAAGGTACCGTCCTCCATGCCGGCGATGACCCCGTTCACCGCCTCGCCGTAGGCGTTCCATGACGTGTCGTGCAGGTTCTTCAACGCCGTGTACTGCGCGAGGGACGCCGCCGACAGCCCACTGGTGCGTCCCGACAACGAGTCGAGCGCGCCGGTGAGAGTCTGGCGGATCACCTGGGCACGGGCCTTCGCGTCGTGCGCCAGCCCGCCGAGCCAGTCACGCAGCGGCTGGATCTCGCCGACCGGCAGCAGCCCGTCGGGCCCGAGCCGCGTCTCGTGCACGATGAAGATCGGCGCGCGCCCCAGACCCTGCTCGTGCAACATCGACCCGAGGTGATCGTGGATCTCCCGGGCGGACTCCGGCGGCACTCGATCGAGCACGATCGCGACCGAGGTGCCCCGCGTGGCGGCCTGACGCAGCAGGTCCCACGGGACGGCGTCGGCGTACCGCGCAGCGGTCGTGACGAACAGCCACAGGTCGGCCGCGCTCAGCAGCTGCCGCGCCAGGTCACGGTTGGCCTCCACGACGGAGTCGATGTCGGGAGCGTCGAGCAGCGCGATGCCCTGGGGGACCGCCGGCGTGGCGGCCAGGCGTACCGCCCCCGGGTCGTCGTCCGGCCCGTCGACACCGGTGAGCCGGCCGAGTCCGGGCAGCACCCGGTCGTCGATGAACCACTTCTCGTCGGCCGGGTTGTGCACGAGTACCGATGCTCGGGTGGTCGGTCGCAGTACGCCGGACTTGCTGACGACGCTGCCGATGACGGAGTTCACGAGGGTCGACTTGCCGGCGCCGGTGGAGCCGCCGATGACCGCGAGCAATGGCGCGTCGAGCGCGGCGACGCGCGGAATCACATAGTCGTCGAGCTGGGCGCGAAGCTGCTGCTGATTGGCCCGGGCGTCAGGGGCGCCGGGCATGTCCAGCGGCAGCCGGACGGCGTTCACCACGGTTCGCAGTCGCTTGACGGCATCCAGCAGTCGCTTGCCGTCGAACCCGGAGCCGCCGCTGCCCAGCCCGGGCGGCGCGCTGCCCAGACCCGGCCGATAGGGCTGCTCCAATGGCTGGCCACGCTGCGGCGAGTCTTGACGCGACTGATCCTGCGGTGGCCGATCATGCTGCGGCGGCCCCTGCGGCGTATTGCGTGGAGCGCTCAACGCGGCGTCCTCTCATCGGCGACTGTGCAATTCTCACGAATACCCCGACACTACTGAAGCCAAGCATGCTGCGCGGGCGATACCGATGCCCGCGGACGCCAGTAGGGATCGCCTGGCGGCCCCCCGACGTCTAGAGGGTCATGAAGTGGTTACTCGCGGCGCTGGCCATGACGATCACGCTGACTGCCTGCGCGTCGTCCGAGAACGGGACGGGTGAGCCAGCTTCGGGATCCGTCGAGCCACTGCCTGCTGGTCAGGTGGTGCTGTCGATCGACTACGGCGGTTTCGTCGATCAGGCCGAGTATCACGCCGACGTCACCGACCTGGTGGTGTACGGCGACGGCCGGGTCTTCCAGGCAACCCAGAACGGGCCGCATCGTGCAGCGACCTACCTGCTCGCTCGGGTCGACGCGTCGAGGGTCGCGGCTCTGGTCGTCAAGGTCGAGGGCAGCGGGCTGGTGGACGAGGGGACGCCGTACGGCTACCCCGACGTGATGGACGCAGGCTCGGTACTGATTACCGTGCACGGAGCGCAGGGGCCCAGCAGCGTCGATGTGTATGCGCTCTACCCGAGTGTGCGGGTGCCGTCCGCCGAGCAGCAGCGCAACCGCGAGGAACTGCTCGATCTCGTCGACGAGATCGAGCAACTCGCCGACGGCGCAGCCCCGACACCGGTCGATGCGGCTCAGGTCGTTCAGGCCGAGTCGTGGAACTCGTCCGGCCCCGCGTGGCCCGGCCCGCCGCTAGCCGAGTTCGTCCAGCCAGTCACGGACGACGAGTGGATCACCGGCTGCGGTGTCCTTGCCGGGGACCAGGCCCAGGCCGCAGTGGACGCCGCCGTGCAGAACGAGCAGTTCTTTCACTGGCTCGTCGACGGACAGGCAACAGTGCTCGCCGTCCGGCCGCTGCTGCCGCACGAGGAGGGCTGCGCCGATCTTTAAGGCGCCCTACCGGCGAGGATCAGCAGGATCCGGGGCGCGAGCGCACTGCGGCGCAGGACCCCGGATTCCGCTCGTCTCGTACGGCGATCAGCCGCCGGTGTTCTCGGTGCTGCGCGTCGGCCGGGACCCAAGCTCCTCGTCCAGGCGAAGCAGGCCAGGACCATCGTCGTTGATCAGCTGGATGCGCTCGACGATCTCGGTGACGGTGGCCTCCTCCTCGATCTGCTCGGTGAGGAACCAGTTCAGCAGCGGTCGCGAGTCGAGGTCGCCGTCCGCCTCGGACTTGCGGTACAGGTCGCGGATCGATTCCGACACCCGCTGCTCGTGCTGAAGCGCGGCCTGGAAGGCCTGCAGCGGGTTCTCGACCTTGCTCGTGGGCGCCGGGATGGCCCCGATGAGCGGGTGGTTGTCCCGGTCGAGCAGGTGGTCGATGAACTTGTTCGCGTGGACGATCTCCTCGTCGGCCTGATGGCGCAGCCACGCGGCCATTCCGGGAAGGGCGAGGGCATCCATCTCGATCGCAAGCTGTCGATACACGATCGACGCCTCGAACTCGAGGGTGATCTGGTCGCAGAAGGCACTCTCGAGTGCCGTTTCCATCTTCATGCCGCGAGTCTATGCCGTCTGGAGGGTTATTCGTGCGGCTGGACGTCGCGATCCCGCGCCGCTAGACCGGCCGCCATACGATCTTCTCGGCTGCTGCGGAGTCCTCACGCAGGCCGAGCGCGGGCTCGGACAAGGCGGGGGAGGGCTTGGCCGGTTCGTCTTGCTCGGTGTCGGGTGCGCCGACCGGGGAGGCGGTCGTGCCGACGGTTGGTTGCGCCGGCCTGCTCGGGTGGTCCAATCGCTCAGGGGACTCGCGCCCGGAGAAATATCCATGATCGTCGATGCGTCCGACGAGAAATTCCGTCTCGGATCCGGATGGGCGTGACGACGGCCCGAGGGCGGGGTGCGGGGGCGTGTACATGCCGGGCGCGGAGCTCGCAGGTAGGGCCGCCCCCTCCGGTACGGCCATCCCCTGCGGCGCGGCCACCCCCTGCGGCGGAGACGGAGCATCGCTTTCGCGGATCTCCGGCGCCTGAGCGGCGGCCGATCTCTCGGATGGCTGGTACTCGGGGGACCTCTCGGCGGTCGCCGGCTCCGGAGCAGCCGAGGGATCACCGTACGGCGCCGTCGGCGCGCCGAGCTGGGCCACACGCTCCGCTTCGACGGCACGTTCCGCGGCCTCCCGCGCCAGGTCCGCACCGGCGGCCACCCATGCGGGCCGCAGGTCGGTGCCCTGCTGCTCAGCCGGGGAGCGCCGCAGCCCGGGATGCCCCGTCTTGTCAGAGGACGGGGCATGCTCTGGCCGGCGCACCTCGAGCGACTCCGCGCTCGTCGCCCGGTGATCATCACCGGACCGGGCCACGTCGAATGCACCGGGCACAGCTGCCTCCGCCGCGAGCGCGGCGCGGGCTGCGCGCTCGTTCTCGATCGCCTGGCGGACCGCGTCGGCGTTGACCGCCGTGGCGTCTCCGAGAGCGGCCGCGTTCAGCTGGTAGGCGCCCCTCGGAGGCAGCTGGTTCGCCCGCTCGGACTCGGTGACGCGCGGGTCGACTCCCCACGGGGATGACATCTTGGTCACCTCCGGATACCGCGGATCGCCGGCGAGCTCAGGGAACCGCTCGGTGTGCGAAGGCGGCAGCGTGCGCTCCGCTGCCTCACGGGGCGGCAACGGCCGCTGCAGAGCGGGCGGGATCGCGCCATACCCCGACCTCGCACCCTGCGGACCGGGCATCGGACCTGTTCCTGCGGAGGTCGTGCGCTGATGCGCTCCCGGCACACCGGTGGCAGATCGACCATGCTCGCCCAGGTTCACAACGGCCGGGCCGCCACCCGCGCGAGCCGACGAAGACGTAGCGCTCGTCGCGGCAGACTTGCTCACGCCAGCGGGGGTACCGGAGGCGGTCACGGCTCCGAGCTGGCCGCCGGTTGCCAACGTGTGCACAGAGCTGGCCCCACTGCCGGCGTGCTGCCCTGTCCGTTGGATGCGACCACCGTCCTGGAGCCGCCGAGCTCGCTCGAGAGCCGCGAGCGCTTCGGCGGAGACTGCGGCACCAGACCCGCGGGCCTTCGCTGCGGCAGACGCGGCCGCTGCGGCTGCGGCAGACGCGGCAGCGGCAGACGCGGCTGCGGCAGACGCGGCTGCGGTGGAAGCGGCTGCGGCGCTCGAGGCGCTGGCCGAGCCGGACGATGGCACGATCGGGATAGCCAGATCCTGGCCTTGAACATGTTGGGCGAAGCCGCCCCCAATGCCGGTCGGGCCGCCGTACGCACCGCCGGAGTAGACCGCCTGCGAGAAGCGCGCGAACTCGATCGTCAGCGGTACGACGACCTCGAGTCGGGCCCGTTCGTTGAACAGCTCCTCAAGGGTCATCATCAGGTAGGTGCGCAATGTCACGTCGTCCACAAATAACCCCTTGAACGGTCGCAGCAGCGGGAAGCGCTCGACCCGATAGCTCGACCCCGCGGGGCGCAGGTGGCCATTGGATCCGCCGGTGGGGGCCTGGTCCCTGACCTGATCAAAGTAGTAGTTGAACAGGTCGTCACCGCTCAGGCTCTGCACGTGGTTGATCTCGACCCAGAACTGGTGCAGCAGACTCTCGATGTCGGCCTTACGACCCTCGAGGACGTCGGCGAACTGCGCGAAGTATCCGGAGTTGTCGCTGGCCACCAACGCCCACTCCGCGAGTGAGTCCGCCGACGCCGCGACCTCTTCGAGAAACGGCCCCGCGGCGTCGCTGGTCCACGCTGCGGACAGGTCGGTCGCCGCGGAAGCGTTCTTCGCGCCCAGGTCGGCGAGCGCTGTCGAGAGGCTCGACCACTCGGTGGCCGCGGTCCGCACGAGCTCAGGATCCTCCAGCTCGAGCCGCGCCGCCACCTCGAAGATGGTCAGCGCAGGTTCGCCGCCTCCACTTCCACCGGTGTCATGGTTGACGGGCATCGGATGCCTACGGCGCAGCCTGTGGGGTGGGCGGCGCTGCCTGCTCCGAGGTCGGCTGACTCGCGTCGCCACTGTCGCCGCCGGTCGTGGCCGCCGGCTCGGCACTGACACTCGGTTGCTCCGTCGTACCTTCGGTCGAAGGTGCGACGGACGGAGCCGGCTGTTCCTGCGCACCCGTGCTCGGCTGACCGGACTGGTTGGAGCGCGTTGCCCGCTCCTGGCTCGGTCCGGTACTCGAGCGGGCGGGGAAGGTCGCGGTCGGTACGACGGGGCCAGCGCTCGTGCCCTCCTGGCCAAGCTCCGCTTCATTCAGCCAGTACGCCGCGACCGGATCGTTCTCCGGGTCGCCAAGCCCCCGGATGCCGTCGGCAAACAGCGCATATCCGTCGCTGGGCATCTGCCCGTCGGCCCACTCCTCCGCCAGTTGGGGATTATTGTTGGACAGGTTGTACTCGTCGTTCGAGACCTGGCCGTCACCGTCCATGTCGGTGGCCACCACACCCGAGTCGACCATGTTGCCCATCAAGGCCTCCTGGTACTCCGAGACCGAGTTGATCTCGCCGTTGTGGACGCCGCCGTCCGACTGCTCCTCGGCGTTCAGGTGCTCCTCCAACGTCTCACCCTGGAACTCTTGTTGCTCCGGGGCTTCGGGGGTCTGCTCCGCGAGAAGAGCTTCCAGCCGGGCCCGGTCGACCTCGTTGCGAACCATTCCACCGAGCTTGCCGCCGAACTCCTCGTACGCACCGGCGTACTGCCGGACCTGCTCGGCATCGGCCCCTTCGTAGGAGTACTTCAGCAGCTGGGCACCGACGTGCATCGCGTACTGGCCGGTGTACGCGGCGGCGAGATCCTCGTACCACGCCGGCAGCTCGCGCTCGGCCATCGTTCGATAGGCCTGGGTGCCAGGCAACGCGGAGACACCGAGCATCGACGGGAACAACTTGCTGATCCGGCTCCAGTCGAACACCTCCCTCGACTGGCGATTGTCAGGGTTGGTCGCGCTGGCGAACACAGACAAGGCGTCGGTGTCGACATTGGATTGCGTACTCATCGCGTTGCCTACCTTCCGGGCATCCGCTTATGCGGCTGTTGTTCGGCACCGAGCGCGGGGGCGTTCTGTGGGGCGGGCTGCGCGACGACCTCGCCCTCGTACGTCGGGGTGCGGCGGCGACGGTTCTCCTCACCGTCCACGACCTGGTTAGGCACCAACGTCTCCGGGACGCCGTACGGCTTCTGCGCCTCCCGTCGCTTCGTACCAAACGCGTCCAGACCAGTCGTGGCGCCGGCATTCAGCTCATACGAACCGGCCGCAGCGATGCGATAGATGCCGAGCTCTCGGCGTCGCGGATCTACCCCGCCGACGACCGCGAGCCGCGCGGCTTCCGCATAGCGGACGTCGCCGTCCAGACTCGGAAACCGCTCGCGGTGGTCGTTCGTGATGATCCGGCCGCGGTTCTCGGTGTGGAACGGGCGCACCGGCGCCATCGGAGGCATCATCGGGTACCCCGGTGAGTAGGGGCCCTCCCCAGAGTCCCCGCCGCCGCCCGGACCCGCGGGACCGCCATCCGACCCGACCCCGAGCACGGTGCCCGGGTAGCCGGATCGGTCGCCAGGGGCACTCCAGGGGATCGACCCCGGGTCCTCGGCCAAGCCCCGGGGCGAGGAGCCACCGGGCCCGCTGCCGAGGTGGCCACCGGGACCACCGACGAGTCTTCCGCCCGGAGCGCCGACGTCGCCGGTCCCCCCGGGGCCCCGACCCGCCAAGCCCAGGTTCTGCGGTCCGACCCCGAACGCCCAGCCCGGGAACTGGTCGGGATGTCCACTGCCGCCGTGGGAGGCTCCTTCCGCGGGCGGTCGGCCGGTCCCCTGCCCCGCGGCCGGGGGGCGGTCGGTGGGTGCTGGGGACGGACGCGGCGGTAGGAGTCCAAGCGCACCGTGCGGCGCCTCGCCGGTCGGACCACTCGTGCTGTTGTCTGGATCGCCGATCCCGACGGGCGCGCCAGGCGGGGTCTGGTGCGGCGGAACCAGCGGGTCGAGGCCGCCGGCCCCGCTGCCGCCGCCGGCGGGGACGGATCCCGGCGACCCCCCGCCGGTCCATGTCGGCCCGATGCCTGTGAAAGTGGGAGATGCGGACAGGCCGGTGCGGGCACCCGAGCCCGCCGGGGTGGCGGGCGGCCCGGCCGCTTTCGGGCCGCGGTACGTGGTTCCCATCCGGACGCTGAGCATCGCGGTGTGATAGGCCTTGCGCATCGGCTCGATCACCCTGGTGCGCGACTCGTCGCTGTACCGCTGGCGAATCAGGCCGAGCAGCATTCCCTTGAGGTCGGCACCTTCCGGGGCGTCCACCGTCGGACCCACCCCGTGGCCATTGGCGAGCTCGGCATTGATGGCCTCCTCGATCTGGCCGTCACTCAGGGCCTGGGCGGAGGCCATCGCGCTCTCGTACCGGCCCCACACCTCACTCATCGCCGACTGGCCGGCGCGTAGCGAGGTCGCCAGCGTGTGCATCGCCTCCCCGTTCTGCGACGCGATCAGCGCCCACTCGGAGAACGAGTCGCCGGAGGATGTCATCAGCTCGGCCGTCGGCGCGGTCCCCGGAGCGATCCAGACGCCTTCCAACGTCTCGGCGGCCACAGAATGCGTCTGCCCGACCGACGCGAGCACGGCATGAAAGTTGCTCCAGCCCTCCGCCGCAGCCTCGATGGAGTCCGGCTGCTCGAGGTCGACCGCCGACTTGTGCTGCTCGATCGTGGACGACGACACGTCGATCGATGGCGCGGTGGTGACCGCCACCTCGCCCGGCTGGTACAGCGACTCGCCGCCCTCGACCTCGATATGGGGCCTGGTCATGACGGTCCGCCTCAGAGGACCGGGATGGTGTTCGCCATGCTTTCGTCGGCGGCGGCGGTGTTGCTCGCGATCAGGGCACAGCCATCGGCAATCGCCACCGCGCCGCTCTGACCGTCGGCGAGAAACTGCCCGTGGTGCGAGAGCATCGTCGCGTACTGGACCGCGAATGCGTCCGATCCCGGTATGCCGGACTGACCGGTGACCGCAGGCAGCTGGGCGTATGCAGTGGCGCCCTCGTTGAGCGCTTGGTCGGCCGCGGCGGCACAGGTGCTTGCGAGAGTGGCCATGCTGTCCAGGTCGGCACTCGCACTCGTTGACATGACACACTCCTGCGAAGTCGTCGTCGGTACCGTCGTGCGGCTCGCCACCACCGCGAGAGCCGCAGCTGTCACGTCGATAGTAGGTTGCGCACCGGCGCGCGGCCAGCGGGTGGAATACGCGACGGTGATCGTTCATATTGCCGTCGCTGCCCGTTCGCATGAAGCCCACGGCGTCCTCCCGCGCGGCCCGAGCGACCCCGCGCGCCGCGTTACGATGACGACGAACGTCCCGCCGAGTGCTCGACCCGCCGACCTTCGGAGCCCACTGACGATGAGCGACCCGCCACGCCAGACGCCCGGCCCGGTGGACGACCCTGTCCACCGGCGCGCGGAGCGCTCACGTGGCTCGCAGTGGGCCGAGGCGGCAGAGCCGCTGCGGTCGTCAGGTACTTCCGGAACGACGCCCGGCGGACGTCGCGGCGAGCCGGCGCCTCCTCCTGCCCTCGCCACGGACCGGCCCCCCGCCGCACGCGCGCGTGCCTTCTACGAGCCGGGCAGGCCCGGAGCGCCGGCGGCCGACGCCGACCGGCTACGGCCCGTGGCGCCGCACCTCGATCCACGGATCGCCGGCCTCGACGCGGTCGAGCCGCCCGCGCGACGCCGAGGGCTGCGGCGACTGCGCTCCCGCGGACCGGTGACCCCGCCGAACCCGGCCGCGCCGGCACTGGACCAGCCAGTGCCCTCGCCTCGGCGGATTGCGTTCGTCGCGTTGAAGGGTGGCGTCGGCAAGACGACGCTCGCACTGCTCGCCGCTCTCACGACCGCACGCGCGCGGCAGGACCCGGTCCTCCTGCTCGACACCGATCGCACCTACGGGTCGCTCATGCTGCGGGTGGGTCTGACGCCGATCGCCAGCATCGCGGACATCGCCGCAATGGGCGATCCAGGCAGCTTTCACGTGATGCAGGGGGCGGTCTCGCGGACGCCGGGCGGGCTGTGGGTGCTACCCAGCGGTCGCTCGCCGGAACAGAGCAGCGCACTCGATGCGTCGAGCTACATGGCTGCGGTCCGGTCGGTGTATCGCTACTTCCCGGTGATGTTCACCGACTGCGGCGCTGGGTTGACCGGTGACCTGATGCACCGCGTCCTGACCGCCTCCCATGCCGTCGTGATCGCTTCGACGCCGACGCTGGACGGGGTCCTGGCCGCGATGAACGCATTGCACTGGCTCGACGTCTCCGGCCTGGATGGTCTTCGCCAGCGGGCGGTGGTCGCGATGACGAACGTGTCGGACGAGCCGGTGATCAGCATCGAACGGACTCGCGAACGCCTCGAGCAGATGGGTGCCGGCCTGGTGACCCTGCCGCACGACCGCGCGCTGCTCGCAGGGGGGCCGGTCGACCTCGACGCGCTGCGGGAGCCGACCCGACGCGCCGCCTACGAGCTCGCTGCGTTCGCGTTACAGGCCTCCCTGCAGGGTTGATCGCTCCCGGTGCGAGCTCAGTCCTCGATGGCGAGCCGGTCGACAGCTCCGATCAACCACCGCTCGACCGACGTCAACCGAAGGCGCACCGGAGCTATCCCCGTGCGAGCCGCGACGACGAGGACGTCCGACGGCACCGATGCCAGGACGTCGACGCCGTCGCCGAGTCCGAAGGTGCGCCCGACGTGCGCCAGCTCCCGACCGTGCAGACGGTGGAAGACGACCAGGTCGGCGTGCGGCAGGTCGGCCGCGGCCTGCTCGTCGAGCTCCTCGACCACGGTGAGGATCGTGACCCATTCGCCGCCGACGAGCACGTCGGCGGCCTCGCTGTCCGGCTGATCGACGATGACCAGCGTCGGTGTCCGCGGGTCGGAGCCCACGACGGGCGGGATCTCGTCGGCGAGGTGGATCATTCCCGAGACACCCGCTGCGCTGCGCACGAAGCGCTCCCACTCGTCCGGGCGGTCGGTCTCGACCCAGACCCTGGCGCCTATCCCGAGGGCGCGTAACGCGATCACCTTCACCAGACCCACGCCACCCACGACGATTATCTCCGTGGTCCGCGGCCCGAACATCGGGATCGCTAGGGCCTGACCTTGCTGACCGGATCCGATCACCACCCCGAAGGTCTCGACCGACGAGTCGATTCCCCGGGTGATTCCGGGCTGGGCCTCGAACACACCGATCGGCGTCGGCGAGATCCGGATCATGATGCGAATCCCCCGTACGGCGCGGTGGCGCGCAGTCCGTAACAGTGCTCGCCGTCCATCCGCTGGATGGTCGCGCCCTCAGACCGCGCGAGCCGCTCGAGCGCACGTACGGCGGCGTCCGCGCCTACCTGATCGGGTGCGACGACGCGGATGATCACCTCGAGATCGAGCGCCGCACCGGCCCGTCGCCCGGCCAGCTCGGTGACGATGGCGAGAGCCGGGACGGCATGCAGCATGCTGAAGAACGGAGTCGCGGAGAAATCGTCCATCCGGGGCCAGTTCAGCAGACGGAAGGTGATGTGCTGCATCTGCCCGGTCTGCCAACGACTCCATCGGTCGTCACTGGTGCCTGGCGGCCCCCAGACGCCGGCGATCAGTGACCGCACCTCCTGCTCGACCTCCTCCTGGCGCAGCAGCTGGTAGCCGACACCAGCTCTGTCGAGGCGGCGCTGCAGCTGAGCGGTGGCGCGGGCTAGCGCGGCATGCATGCCCTCGGGCGCGAAGTCCTCCGGTGCTTCGAGTACCTGACTGACGATCCAGCGTCGCTGCGCGGCCGGCACCACGCCGTCGGTCAGCTCGAGGTAGGAGCGGCCGGCCGTGTCCTCCGCGATCCACGGCGTCGGTGCGCGCAAGGTCTCGGTGAGGAACTGGATCGAGATCGGCGGTGAGCCGTCCGCGGCCTCGGGGATCAGGTCGCACAGCGCGGGGACCGGTTGGGCGCTCACGACTGCCCCGGTCGGTGCCTCGATCCGAAGCACGCAGGCGATCCCCATGTCGTGGCGGAGGATGCCGGCCTCGTAGCCGTCGATCTCGCCGGTATCGACGACCGCGTCGGGCGGTAGCGCCGGCAGCGGGTCGTGCGCTCTGCGTGCTGCGGCGCGCGCGGTCCGCATCGCGCGCAGCCGGAAGCGCAGCCACAGCCCGGTCCATTCGTACAACCAACGTCCCCGCACGGGGATCGCGGTCAGCAGGACGGCGACGGCAGAGGCCGTGTACACCGCGTACCGGAGTCCCGGGCCCTGCTCTCGTACCGCGAGAACCGCGGCGATGACGGTCTGCCAGATCATGACCTGCAGCAGGTTGATCCGCCAGAACCGCGGCGGACGACGACGCGGCCGAGGCGTCTCAACAGGCGCGCGGGGGGTGGTGGGCTGGGCGACGGCTTCGATGGCGAGCTGGATGTGCGACTGGTCGACGGTCGCCCGGGAACGCTGCCTGGCCAGCTCACGCCGGCGCGCGACCGGAGTGGCGACCGCCCGTGACTGCGTCCCGTCGACGGCGACCCGGCGGCCGATCTCGCGTGACGCGTGACGACCTGAGGCCGGCACGCGGCCACGAGGCACGACGCCGCCGGCCCCCGCGGGCTCCCCGGGCGCGGTCGACGCGTCGGCCGCACCCGGCGAGCCGGCTGTTGCAGCGTCCGGCCGGGGCTGGCTCGTCGGCGGCAGGCTGGTCACGTGACGGCTCCTGACGCGCCCGTCTCACGGAGCGGCCGCCACTCGAGCTGGACCAGTTTGGCACCGCTCTTGCGGGTGTGGTACCAACCGCGTCCGGGCGGTAACGGCTGCGGCTTGACGTTGCCCACGAGAGCCCCCTCGTCCTTGCTCCCCGACATGACAATCCCCGGAGCGGCAAGCTCGCGCAGCCTACCCAGCAGCGGGTCGTAGGAGGCCCGTGCGGCACCGCCGCTGCGGCGGGTGACGATCAGGTGCAGGCCGATGTCGCGGGCCTGGGCGAGGAACTCGGCCAGCGGCGCGAGCGGGTTGGACGTCGCGGTGGCGACCAGATCGTAGTCATCGACCATGAGGTAGAGATCGGGCCCCTTCCACCAGTCGCGTGCCCGCAGCTGCTCGGGAGTGACGTCGGTCCCTGGCAGCCGGCTGCGCATCACGTTGCATACCTCGTTGACGAGGCCCGCCGCGATCTCGTCCGTGGAGCCGAACGCGAGAAGCTGCTCGGAGTCGATCTCACCGAGCAGGGTCCGCCGGTAGTCAATGATGATCAGCTTCGCCTGGCGCGCGGTGAACTGCTCGGTGACGCGGTGGGCGAAGGCGCGCAGGAAGGCGGTCTTGCCGCTCTCGCCGTCGCCGTACACCACCAGGTGCGAGTCTGCGCGGGGATCAAAGTAGACCGGTCGCAACGAGTCCTCTGAGATGCCGATCGGCAGCAGCGGATGGGCAGGGAGGGCGAGCTGAGCGGATGGCAGTTCAAGCGGCAGCAGACGCACCTGCGGAGCGGCCCGGCCGTCCCAGGCGCTCGCGATGCTTTCGACCAGCCGGTCGAGAGCATCGGTCAGGTCTTCGACCTCGCCACGACCGTCGATCCGCGGCAACGTCACGAGCAGATGTTGCGCCGAAGGGGTGAGACCGCGCCCCGGAGAGCGATCCGGGACGCTGATGGCCTGCCGGCGACCGATGACCGAGTCGGACGGATCGCCCAGACGCAGCTCCAGCTTGGTGCCGATGACATCGCGCAGGTTCTGTCGCACGTCCATCCATCGGGTCGCCGCCACGACGACGTGGATCCCGTACGACAGCCCGCGGGCGGCGAGGTCGGTGATGACCGCATCGAGCCCTTCGAACTCCGTGCGGAGGGTGTGCCAGCCATCGACGATCAAGAAGACGTCGCCGTGGGCATCCTCCCGGTGCGCGCCGCCGGCCCGCTGCCGCCGGTAGGTGGCCATGCCGTCGATGCCGTCGGCGGCGAACCGCTGCTCGCGTCGAGCGAGCAGCTCTCGAAGCTCGGCGATGGTCCGGCGTACCAGCTGTTCGTCGGCTCGGGCCGCCACCGATCCGACGTGCGGTAGCCGGCGTAGCGCCGCGAGCGCGCCGCCCCCGAAGTCGAGGCAGTAGAACTGGACCTCGCGGGGGGTGTGGGTCAGCGCGAGGCTGAGCACGAAGGTCCGGAGGAAGGTGGACTTCCCGCTCTGCGGCCCGCCGGCGACGGCGACATTGCCTCCTCCGCCGGTCAGGTCGAGCTCCAGGGGATCACGGCGCTGCTCGAGCGGCCGGTCGACCATCGCGACCCGCGCTCGGAGCGCGCCATGCGCTGCCTCGTCGGTGACCGACAGGCCGCGCCCGGTGACGGGACGGACGCGCCCGAGCAGCTCCCCCAACGGGATCGGATCGGTCAGCGGCGGCAGCCAGATGACGCGAGCCGGGACGCCGCGGCCGCCGAGGCGGCGGATGAGGATGTCCAGCAGGCTGTCGCCGCCGTCGTCCTCGGCGGGCTCGACGTCGACCTCTTCCGCCGGTTCGATCGGCGCGACGTAGTCGGCGCGGTACTCGAGCATCGTGAGCGCCACCGGTCCCGGCCTGGCGCCGGCGTGCCGCTGGCTGCGGTACATCCCCGAGACGTACGCCGCCCGGAAGCGCATCAGCGGATCGGTGCCGTACTTGACGTAGCCGTGGCCAGGCGCCCGGGGAAGCTCGAACGCGTCCGCACTGCCGATCACGACCCGGCTCTCCATGGCCGAGTTGGTCCGCAGGCCGATGCGGTAGGACAGGTGGGTGTCCAGCCCGCGCAGCCGTCCCTCCTCGAGACGCTGGGAGGCCAGCAGCAGGTGGATGCCGAGTGACCGGCCCACCCGACCGATCTGGACGAACATGTCGATGAACTCAGGCTTTGCCGCGAGCAGCTCGCTGAACTCGTCGCACACCAGCAGCAGGCTCGGCATCGGCTCCAGCGCGGCGCCGGCCAACCGAGCCTTCTCGTAGTCCGCGCGGGAGGAGAAGTTCCCGGCCGCCCGCAGTACCTCCTGCCGCCGCAGCACCTCGCCGTTGATCGCGTCCGTCATGCGGTCGACCAGCGACAGCTCGTCGGCGAGGTTCGTGATGACCGCGCTGGTGTGCGGGATCCGGTCGAGGCGGGTGAACGTCGCGCCGCCCTTGAAGTCGACCAGCACGAAGTTCAGCGACTCCGGATCGTGCGTGACGGCGAGCGCCAGCACCAGGGTCCGCAACAGCTCGGACTTGCCGGAGCCGGTCGCGCCGATCACCAAGCCGTGCGGCCCCATCCCGTCGAGTGCCGACTCCTTCAGGTCGAGCTCGATCGGGACGCCGTCCGGGCCGACCCCGATCGGGACTCGGAGTTGCTCACGCGCCGGGCGGGCACGCCAGCCGGTCGCCGCGTCGTACTGGAAGGGGTCATCGATGCCTAGGAGGTCCGACAGGCCAGTGGCCCGGGTCATCGCCTTCTCGCCATCGCCGGCGCCTACCGAGACACGACGCGGCGCGAGCTGGCGCGCGAGCGCCTCGGCCTCGACCAGCGAGAGCCGGTCAGCGGTGCCGAGGTCGGACTCGACGTCCTTGGTCCGGCTGGTGAGCACGCCGCCCGCGTCCACGTTCAGCACCAGGGTGGCGCCGTCGAGCAGCCGCGGCGGGGCCAGCGTCAGGTCCAGCACCATCACTCCCTCGAGCCCTACCTCCGAGAGCAGGTAGCTCGATCCGTCCGTGTCGCCGCCGTCGATGATCACCACGATGCTGGCGTTGCTGAGCTGCTCGCTCAGCGCATAGGGGTTGAACCTGGGCCGGTCGGCGAGCAGGTCGTCGGTCAGTGCCTCGAGACCCCGGATGGAGTCGGCGATCATCCGGGCGCTGCCGAGGGCGTCGGTGCGGGAGGGGTGGAAGGCGTGCGGCAGCCACTTGGCCCATTCCCAGCTTTCGCGCTGGCCTTCGCCGACACACAAGGCGATCGCCAGATCGTCCGGCGAGTGATGAACGGCGAGCTGGGCGATCATCGCCCTCGCCAGCGAGCGGCAGGCCTCGACGTCGCCGGTGAGGTGCACCCTGCTGAAACCGCCGATCGACAGCGCGACCGGTAGCTCGTCGACGATCGAGTAGGTGCGCACGAACCGCCGGAGCGCACCCGAGCACAGCGGTTCGAGCTCGTCCAGCGGACGGGTCTCGGGCGTGATGATCGGCGTGGCGATGCCCTGGGGGCCCAGCCCGAGCCGGATGATCCCGAAGTCGGCGTGCTCTCGGCGTCGTTCCCACAGCCGATGGCTCTCCGCGGTGATCCAGAGCATGTCCGGATCGGGGTGGCGATAGTGCATGCCACGTCGTTGCGCCGCGATGTTGCTCCTCACCAAGGCCCGTTGAGAGGCGAGATGACGCATGTAGGCGCGTCGTTGGGCGGCCCGCTCCGTCTTCGATGGGCCCTGCCCGCCCTGGACGAAGCCCACGGCGAGCATGCCGAGCGCGGACAGCCCGAACAATCCGCCGAGCACGAGCCGGAAGGCTCCGCCGCTGCCGTGGGAGCTGTACATGAGTGCCATCGCCCCGGCGCCCGCGAGCATCGGCAGCACCATCAGCATCTGGCCGAATCCGCGACCGGTGGATTTCGGCAGCTCAGGAGGCGGATCGAGGTTGATCTCGCCGGTCGGCAGATCAGGGGCGTCCCGGCGCGGTTGCCGGCGTACTATCTCCGTGCTCACAGCGGTGCGCTCCTTGCCGAACGGGCCTCGGGGATGGTGCCGTGCGCGAAGCGGGCCCATCGTAACCGACCGATTCGCATGGTTAAGATTCAGTCGAGCCGCACCACCAGCCATGTCGCCCCATCACTGGAGCACTTGTGACGCAAAGCCTCAGCGGTGGCCTCTCGAAGCTGACGATCGTCTCCCCCCGCCGCCGTTTGGACGTAGCCCTCCCGGCCGATCTACCAGTGGCGCAGCTGCTGTCCCTCCTGCTTCGCAACCTCGGCGAGGGGTTGGCCGACGATGGCCAGTCGCACCGCGGCTGGGTGCTGCGCCGTCCGGCAGGTGACCTGATCGACCCGGCGAAGTCGCTGGGCGCCCAGGCAGTCCGGGACGGCGAGATCTTGCACCTGGTGCCACGACAGCAGGACTGGGAAGCGCTCGACTACGACGACGTCGTCGACAGCATCGCGTTTGCCGCGCGGCGACAGTTCGCCGCGTGGGGACCGGCGGCAACGCATCGCGCCGGGCTCGCGGGATCCGGGATCGCCCTAGCTCTCGGGTTGTGGTGGGTGCTGCGGGCCGGACCGCCTTGGGACCTGCCGTCCGGCTTCGCCCTCGGTGTCGCCGCGCTCCTGCTCGCCGGTGCCGCTGGTCTGGCCCGGGCAGCGGCCGACTCGGTCGCCGCCACGGTCGTGGCGGTGTTCGGCTCGCTGTACGCCTTCGTCGGCGGCATGCTGCTGCTCGGAGGTGAACGGCCGCTCACCGCGCTGCTCCCCACCAGCTACCTGCTGGGCTCGGCGTGCCTGCTCCTGGCCTCTCTCGCGGGGTTCGTCATCGTCGGCCAGCACCTTCAGTACTTCACGGCCGGGATCACCGTCGGCCTCGTCGGTGTCGGCGCCTCGCTCGCCGGCCGCGCCACGTTCGTCACTACCTTCGATGCAGCCGCGGTGACGCTCGCCGTCGCCATCGGGGTGACGCCGTGGCTGCCGCTGGTGGCGGTGCGGGTCGGCAAGCTCCCGATGCCCTCGCTGCCGACCTCTACCGAGGACCTCCTCTCCGATCCGCCCCAGCCACCGATCACCCGGGTGCGATCGACGGTGCGCCGTGCGGACGAGGTGCTCACCGGCCTGCTGCTGGCCACGATGGTCGTCGGGTTGGCAGGCATGTGGATCATCAGCTCGCGGGCAAGCCTGTGGGCAACGATCCTCCTGCTGCTGGTCAGCGCGGTGTTCCTCCTGCGCGCTCGGTTGCTGCGAAGCGTCCGCCACCGGTTGCCCATCCTGATCACCGGGCTCGCCGGGCTGGGCTTCCTCGCGGTGCGCCTGGTCCTCTCGTCCGAGGAGCGGTCACTCGCACTGCCGTCGCTGTTGGTTCTCATGGGCGCCTGCCTCGTCGGGATCGGCATCACCTATGCGCGCGCCCGGCCCAGCCCCTTGCTCGGTCGCGCGGCGGACATCATCGAGGTGATCCTGGTGCTCGCCGTCGTACCGGTCGTGTGCGTCGTGATCGGGCTCGTGGCGTACCTACGCGGGATCTACGGCTAGCCATGGCTACCCGCCGCGATCTCTACCAGTCGTATCAGTTCATGGTGCAGCGGGTCGTCTCCGGCCTGGTGCTGCGCGAGACCGACCCGGAACAGGCCCCACTCCGTCGGCTGGGCGGCGCGTTCTTCGGCGGCGTCATGATCGCCGTCCTGGTACTGGCCGCAGCGGGGATCATCGGGGTCTTCCGGCCAGGCGGGAACGAGGCGTGGAAAGACGGCAAGCGGGTCATCATCGAGGAGGAGTCCGGGGCGCGGTTCGTGTGGCTGGCTGACGACAAGGGCGACTACGCGCTGCATCCGGTGCCCAACCTGGTCAGCGGCGCCCTGCTGATCGGCTCACGAGAGTCGGTCTCGGTATCGCACCAGTCACTCAAGGACGTCCCGCGGGGGGCGACGCTCGGCATCCCCGCGGCACCCGACGCGCTGCCACCGGCCTCGATGCTGCTGGACGAGGACTGGACGCTGTGCTCGACCCCGACGCTCACGCCCAGCAACGACACCTCCCCGGCCACGATGCTCATGATCGGGGAGGGCACCGGCAACCCGCTCGTGCTGGACGACGCCGCCATGCTCGTGCGCGATGTGGAGGCCGGCAGCCTGCATCTGGTGTGGCGCGGCCGACAGCACCCGATCGTCAACGAGACCGCCGTGCTGGAGGCCATGACCATGGGAACCCAGCCCCAGGTCGAGGTCGGCACAGCATGGCTGTCCGCACTGGTTGCCGGCGAGCCGATCGCCCCCCTGCAGCCGGCCGGACGCGGCACCGCGTCGAGCGCGCTGCCGGACGCGGTCGTCGGAGAGATCCGGATGGTCAGCTCCGCCGCGGCGTCGCAGTACTACCTGGTGCTCGCCGACACCATCCAGCCGATCAGCAGTCTCGAGGCCCAGGTGACGCTGGCCGACGAGACACTGGCCACCAGCGTGTACGGCGAGCGCCCCGTGACCGCGATCGAGACCACCGCCGCCGCGGCGGCGGCCGCGCCCAAGACCGAGGTGCCGGAGGATCCGATGACCGATCCGCCGAGCGAAGTACCGCAGGCGGCGACGGTAGCCAATCCGCAAAGCTCGGCCTGCCTCGGGTTCGCGGACGGCAGCCCGGAGGTCAGCGTGTCGGTCGACGACGAGCCGACCGAGCCGACGGCGGCGCCCGTGACCACCGGCCGCACCGAGGGCGGGGTTGTGCTCGCCGACCAGGTGCGGGTACGGGGCGGCCATGGAGCCGTCGTCCGTTCGATGATCTCCCCCGGGGCCACGGACGGCGCCCTGTTCTTCGTGAGCGACCAGGGCGTGAAGTTCGCGGTCACCAGCGACACCTTGGACCTGCTCGGTTACGGCGCGATACCGCCCGTCGACATGCCCAGCGCGCTGGTCGCGCGGATCCCTACGGGTCCCACCTTGGACGTGACCTCGATCGCGGTGATCCCGTAGCCGCATCATCACCTGCCTATAGCGCGTAGGAGCGTGCGGTGTATTACCGGTGAACAGTCCGTTACCCGCGCTGTCAAACGTGCTCCGGCGCCGTAACGTCGCTCTCGTCACACCCTGCGCCTTCATGAACTTCGCCTCCCGGGCGCACCCGTCCCAGCACTTCGAAAGGTAGCGGTTGAACCATGAGCCAGATCAAGGCCACCGGCGACCAGATCAACGCCTTCGCGCAGCAGGCGAAGGCCGCCGGTGACGACATCTACGCCCAGTACGAAGCGCTCGTCCAGGCGCTTTCGCCTGATGCCAGCGGCTTCAAGGGCAAGCATGCCGCCGCGCTCGAGAGCACTCGTTTGATCGTGCGCGAGCAGGCCGGCAAGGTCCGTGACTCGCTCTCGATGCTCGGCGACCAGCTGATCAAGGTCAGCGCCGGGTACGAGGGCAGCGATGCCGAGTCCGCAACGAAGATCCAGTCGGCCGACAGCGACTTCATGGGCGTCGCCAGCGGCCTCCGCCTCTGAGCCGCGCGCGCGGCACATCCCGACCTCATTTACTTAAGGAGATCTCTCATGCAGGACTACGTCGTCGACTGGGGCGTCCAAGAAACGATGAAGGCCAAGATCATGGACACCGAGAGCAAGTCGATGGACCTCCTCCAGAAGGTGCAGTCCAAGGCTGAAGAGCTGCTGGCGGCCTGGGCCTCGCCCACCGCCAGCGGTGTGTACCACGATCGGCAGCTGGAGTGGAACGCGGCGATGGGCAAGATCCACCAGGCGCTGAACACTTTCTCGACCAACATGGGCATCGCGGCGAAGACCGCCGAGGACACCGAGAGCGCCAACGCGAAGGCGCTGGGCGCCTAGCCAACCGACTCGACCCGATCGCGGCAACCGGTCATTCCGGTCGCCGCGATCGGCGTTGTTGCAGGTGTTCCTGCACGGACACCTCGAACAGCCGGTCGCCGGGCACATAGACCAGATGCGGTTCCTTCGCAGGTGCGAGCGGGCGGTCACGCAGCGTGCGGAAACCAGTTCGGCCGGCCCGGGCGACGAACCACGCGACGGCGCCGATCGCGCCCGCCGCCGCGATCACCATCCAGGCCATCCACAGCCCTCGAGCGCTGTCGTCTGCGTCGCGGGCGGCCTGCGCTTGCGCGAGGGGATCGACCGCCTGGGACGTGAACCCGGGCGTCTGACCGGCGGGTCCGTGACTGAGCTGCTCGGTGAGCATCCGATAGGGATCGAGCAGGCCCGCGCCGTACGCCGGCCGCCCCAAGGGACCGGACGCCGGAGCGGCAGTGCCGATGATCTGCGCCGCCACGGCATCGACGAACACCCGTCCGTCCGTGCCTGCACCAACGGTTCCCTGCGACAGCAACAAGGCGGCCGATGCTGCCACGTAAGCGCTGGCCGCACCGGTCCCGGTGACATAGGTGTGACCGGAGTTGGTCGCGACGAGCACGTCCTGGCCCGGGGCGAGCAGGTCGACGTACGGGCCGACCTGGGACCCGGGCACCCGGGTTCCGCCTGGGTCGGCAGCCCCGACGCCGATCACCCCGTCGAGCGATGCCGGGAACGGCGTCATCTGATCGGGGGTGGGCCGGTCCGGGGTCTGCTGCGGGTGCAGGTCTCCGGCCGCCGCCACCACGACGATCCCCGCGTCGATGGCGGCAGCGACCGCGTCCGCCAAGGCCTGGTCGTAGCCCAGGACCGCGTGGGGAATGAGGATCACCCCCGCGCCGTCAGCGATCGCGCGCAGGATGCCCGCGGCGAGGCGGGCAGCCGTGATCCCGTCGGAGGCTTCCGTGGCCGACGAGGCGCCGACCCGGATCGGGTCGATCACCGCATCGCGCGCCAGACCGTGGAAGCCGACCCCGTCGCGCTTCTCCGCGGCGACGATGCTCGCGTAGCCAGTCCCCTCACCGGTGCAGTCATTGGTCGCTCCGGACGTACCTCGCACGACGTCATAACCAGGGCGGACGTCGGTCAGCTGCGGATGATCCGCCGTCCCGGTGCTGAGCACGGCGACCATCACGCCAGAGCCCGTCGAGAACGGCCATAGCCGGATCGGCGCGTCGTACATCAGCTCAGGCCACCCGGGCGAGGCGACCTGTTGCGCTGGCGGGGCGGTCTCGGTGCACGCAGGAGCCGGCTGAGTCGTCGTGGACGGCGCCGGGGCGGACGAGGACGAGTCAGTACCCTGCGGCGTCGAGGGGTCGGCGGAGCCCTGCTCCGCGGTCTGAGGGGCCCCGGTCGCGGAGCCGTCGGTCTCGGGGACCTCCGCCGAAGGCGCCGGCGACTCAGCACTGGATGTGGCGGCCGGCGCAGCGAACCCGGTGTGGGTGATGCCCAGCGTCGAGGCGAGTGCCAGCGCGCCGCCGACCGTGACTCGACGCGTCCAGCAGGCTCCCACGCGGGCATCGTATGGTTGCGCCGGCCATCGGCCGCGGCCCTCTGGACATGTTGGCCAGAAGTTTCCTCGTCCGTTACCCGTCCGTCGGCAGGACAACCGCACGAGGCCGCTTAGGGTGAGCGGCGTGGGATCGAACGAGGCTGGGAACGAGGGTGAGACCGTCCCGGCGCGGACCATCGCCGAGGCACACGTCTACATGGACCTGCACCCGTGCGCGTGCGGCGCGACCGGTTTCGGACGCCGGCTGCACCTGCTCGACCGACGCCCCGGAATGCGCGCGCGCTACGACGGCTCCTGCACGTCGTGCGGCAGCACCCGGGAGTTCGAGTTCACCCTCCCCGCCGCAGAAGCCCTCTCGGGCCCCCACAGCCGCTTCGGCGCCGGTCAGCGCCCCTCCGCGATCATCGACGCCGGTCAATGGATGCTGGTCGCCGATGCCCATGCCGAGGCCGTGTCCGCGGAACTGGGCGATCCTCGGCTGGCCCGTTCGCATCTCGAGACGAGCGCGGCGGCCACGGCCGAGGTGATGGCGTTCGTCGACGAGGACATCGATGCGGTGCCCAGACGGGCGTTGTGGACCTCGTCGGGCCTCCGGCAGTACGACGCAGAGCCCGGCCGCTTTGCGCGCGGCGCCCTTGAGGCCGTGCGCTCGGAGTACCGCGACATGGTCGCGGGACTGGACGCCATGATCGAGCCGCGTTGAGCCGACCAGGCCCGAACCAGACCGCCAGCGAGCTCGAGGAGGCACTCCAGCTCGCGATCGCTGCCGAGGATGACGCCGGCTGTCGCATTGCGCTTCGCCACCACCCCGTAATCGTGCCCGCGGAGCCGACCGCGCACGGCGAGCCGGGCTGGCCCACCGCGAAGCTCAGCTCCGGCACGGCGGTACTCGTCTACACCTCGACGACGTCGCTTCACGAGGCGACGGGCGGCTGGCCGCACCGGGTCGAGGAAGTGCTGATCACCCAGATCATGTGCGCGATCCCCGATCCGACCTGGTCGATCGTGATCAACGCAGCCCTGCCGGACCAGCTCGTGCTCCCGCCCAGCCAGCTCGCGCGAGTTGCCTGCTCATCGGTCGAGGACGACCTGCGCGGGGGAGCTCCGGCATTCATGCTCAAGCCGCTGACCCCCGTCGCGGCCGACGCACTCCTGCGCGAGCACGACCCCGCCGTGTCGGGCTATGTCTACCCATTCATCGACCTCGCGCCGGTCAGCAGCGCGTACGAGCTCGCTCAGGCGCTCGTCCCCGGCGACGAGGAGGCCTATCTCGACGAGACCGGCGCCGTCCATTACGTCGTGTGGACGGCGCACTTCCCATCGCTCTACCACCCCGCCGTCGGCGGGAATGATCTGCATACCCGCGCCGTCCTTGACGGACCGGTGCTCGATGACCCTCCCCTGCGCGGGAACGGCCTGTCTCCCTCGCGCGACTTCCCGATCCGCGAGTACTGGGTCTCTCGCGCGGTGCTGCCGCATCGCGCGGCGCTCCTGCGCTACAGAGGACCCGACCACGTCGAGGTGCTCGGGTCCTACGACGGGCTCGCCCGCACGTGGGCAGGATACGACGGCGCCTCCGCACCAACCATGCCCGCGCCAGCCGATCCGTTATCCCCTGTCCTGCTGCCGTACGCCGGAGCGGTCGTGACGGCGCCCGGTGGAGACCTCGTCGACGCAGTCGTCGGGTTCGGCGACGACGAGCAGCTGAGGGTCTGGACGCGCGACCGGATGCCCACCGTCGAGGATCCGAGCAGCCTTTCCGCAACGGAGCCGGTCGTCGAGCACCTCCGGCGCGCGATCGACATCGACGGTCACCCCGCCGTCATCGTTGCCAGCGACGACGAACGGGTCCTCGTCGAGCTGGCCGTGCCCGACCGCCAGCTGGCCGATCAGCTTGGGTTCCCGCGGGTCGAGCGCGGCGTACGGCGCAAATGGGTGGACCGGTCGGCAGTGAGCGAGGTGATCGCGCTGCGCGACCAGGCCAGGTGGCCCGGCTCGGCGCGCTGAGAGAAAGCCGACATCCCGACATCCCGACGGCCCGACGTCCCGGCGCCAGGTTCCGGCTGGCCCGCTTCCGTTTGCTGTCGTTACGACGCCGTTCTCCTCCCGTCAACCTTCGAGCCCTAGCGTTGATGGGCAAACCTCGTTCGTTCGTCCGCCGTCCCCGCTGGATTCTGGAGGCAGTGCCGATGTCCCGGCCGGACCCTGACGGTTCCCCACCCACCTCAGTCGAGTCTCTGCAAGCGGTCTCGAACCTGCTCCGCCAGAACGTCGCCGAGCTGGCGCGCAACGGGCCCACGCTCGCGCAGCGGGTTGGCGGCGTGAAGGCTGCTCACACCTCGCCGGACCAGCTCGTCAGCGTGGAGGTCGACGCGATGGGCCGGCTGGCGGCCATCTCCTTCGACGCCGGTATCTACCGCAGGCCCGACGCGGGGGCGCTCGGCCGCGCCGTCATGGAGGCAGTGCGGCAGGCGCAGGCGTCGGCGGAGGCGCAGGTGGCCGACGTCTTCGGCGAGCTGGTGCCCCGGCAGATGATCAAACCGCAGATGGCCGGTGATGCCGAAGCGGCGCAACGCGCGATGCACGAACACTATCTACCGAGGGAGCGGCCGTGAGCGGAACCGGCGCGGGCATCGACTACGAAGGCTTCGAGCAGGGCCGGGGGGAGTGGGAGGCAGCGGCCAGCTCCCTGCAGCAGGATGCCGCCTCCGCGCTAAGCAAGATCCAGGCGCTGTCGAACGAGGGAACGTGGGGCGGTGACGAGAAGGGCCAGGCCTTCGCCGGGAAGATGAGCTCGGACCCGGTCAGCACCTTGCACACGGAGGCCGACCGCACCCCGCAGCAGCTGGTCGAGTATGCCGACACCCTGGCACAGATCCCGCAGCACACGCTGACCGGTGATCAGGAGCAATCGACGCTGATCGACGGTGCGGCGGACGCGTTCACGTTCGGCGAGTAGCCCTAGCCCGCAATGGCTGGTCCCGGAGACGGCGATGTCAAGCCGTTCTATCTGTTCGACGAAGCGCGGCAGGAGATTCTGGGGGTCCCTCTCGACTTCGTCTCGCTGATCGTCTCCTTCGAGCGATGGCCCGATGGCAGCGAGAGCGCGGTCAAGGAGCTCGGGGAAGCCTACGAGCAGCTCGGCGAAGCCTTCTCGGTGGGTGCCGAAGAGCTGGCCGCGGCCGCGGCGGTCATGCTCGACTCCTGGTCCGGGCCATCGGCTGAGCTGTTCGCCGAGATCGCCAACGCCTTGCTCTCCGGGAGCGAGCCCGGTGCCGGTCTGCACGCGATCATCCAACAGGCGTCTGGAACCGCGCAGGCCACCTACGAGTTCGCCTTCGAGCTCGAGGTCGCCAAGCACTCGATCAACATCGCGTTCTGGATGGCGGTGGCGCAGATAATCGTCTCCGTCACCGTCAGCCTGGCGACCGCGTGGATACCGGGTGTCAACGCGGTCACCGCCGCGGTCTCCGTCTCTGGCGTGGGAGCGGCCCGCGCGATGTTCGCCAGCATGGTCAAGGTTGCCTTCACGCGCCTTCTGGCCGCGGCCCGAAGGCGCGTGATCGCAGTGTTCGCCGCCCCGCGAGCACTCGCCGGCCAGCTGAGCCGGTTGCCGTCCGCTGTTCCGGCACTGCTTCGGCAGCTCCCCGAGGCGGCGCAGGTCATGCGCCCCTCCGTGGTCAGGATGGTCAGGGAGGGCGCCCCCAAGGTCGTCAGGGTCGGGCTGCGGGAGGGCTCTCAGGAAGTATTCGAGTACCTGATCGTCGAGGTCCCGGCGGTCCTCCTCGCCGGCGGCGATCTGGACGATGTCCTCGACCTGCGACATGGCCTGGTCGACAACTTCATGGGCGGATTCCTCGGGGGCAACATCGGATTCGCTGGGACGTCCCTACCCGGCCTGGGGCCGCTGCTCGAGGGGGCCTTCCGGAGAGACGGCTTTGCCGGGTGGATGTCTCGGGTTCTCTACAACGGCGCGGTCAACTACACCACTATCGGCACCCACCAGCTGCTCGACTCCCTGATCCGTGGCGACGGGATCGACCTGTCCGGCTTCGGCAGCTTCGATGACGCCACCATCATCTTGTTGAACTCCGGCATACGGGGTAACAGCTTCGACCCGGCCACACCGGAGTTCTACATCGACGGACCGCGTCGGATTGGCGATCTGCTCGACTACGCTCGAACCGACCGCGCCGAGAAGCTGCAGACGGCCAGGCAGCCGCTCGGATCGCCCCCGAGCACGGCATCGGCCGACGGTGCGCCGTCGGGGACGCCCGCCGTACCCGACGTCGGTTCGTCCAGGGACGACGCCCCGGGTCCCGGTACGAGCGGAGGGCCGGCGAGCGGCCCGGCCGGCTCCTCCGGCCGGAGTGGCGGCCCACAGACCGGCGGCCCATCGGCCGGCGGCCCCTCAGCCCGAGTCCCAGGCCCGACGACTCCGTCGCTCAGCCCCGGCGACGCCGGGCACCAGCCGGCCGAACAGACCGACCCCACCTCGCCTGCCGCTGCGGAACCGGCCCCTCAGCTGCCGGATGACCTCCCACGCGAGTCCGCCCATTCCGAGCCAGGTCCGCCGCCCGACGGACCACCATCGCGAGACGTCCCCGCGATCCCGGCACACATCGAGCCGGCCGACGCCAGCCCGTCCCCGGCGAACCCGACACAGGCCGAGCCCGCTGACACCACCGACCCACCAGCTGGATCGACGCCCGACGAGCCCGCCGGCTCGGCACCCGGACCTGCCGCACCTGCCGGTCACTCCGGAGCCGGCGAGTTCATCGGCGCGGCCGAGCACGCTCCGGCCCTTGCCAGCCCTGAGCCACCAGCCGTGCCTGCCGCAGGGGACACGGCCGCAGGGGACACGGCCACAGCAGACGAGGCACCACCAGCTCGCGAAGCGTCATTCGATGCCGCCGCCACGAACGAGGCGCCATCATTCGACGAGGCTGCGCCGGACGGCGAGACGGGTCGATCTCGCGACGATGCACTCGTGGGCGACCCGGGAGCCGGGGACACAGACCGCTCCGAGAGCATCGAGGCCCGTCATGATGCCGCCCCCGGCGAGTTCCAAGAGACGGGCGGAGCGCATCAACCCACGTCGGGCGACGAGGCCCCGACGACCTACGAGCGCGTCGAGGGGCACCAGTCCAGCCCCGACGGCCAGGACCTCGCGGTCGTCCCCGCGCCGCTCGCCGTCGGCAACGACACCGGGGCGGTCACTCCGGTCGAAGCGGCCCGGCGAGCAGAACAGGCCGCCGCGATCCTGCGCTCCCGCAACGACGTCACGGCCACCACCAAGCACGTGCGCGATTTCCTCCGTCGGGATGGCCGCACCGTGGAGCTCGATGGCCGGCCGCTCACCGACGAGTTGATGCTTCAGGTCAAGGAGAGCTTGTTCGGTCTGCACGACGCCGACACATCGAAGGACATCGATCCGTGGGTGGCCGACGCATGGCTGCGCATCGCCGACGGCGCGATCACCGAGTCGGACCTGATGCTCCTACAGCACCAGACCAGAGTCCTGACGGCCATGGAGAGCGGGCTCACCGATCCGACGAACCTGCACGAGGCCGCCGACGAGGACTACCCCTGGGCCCTTGAAGCGGATGAGACGTCGCTCGATCGGCTGTACGAGTTCACCGACGATCAGGCCAGTCCACCGGAGGCGAAGGGGATCAATGATGGCCGTGCTGCTGAGCTATCGGATGAAAACGGAGACGTCGACCACGGTGACCTACCGGTTCGGACACCCGAGCATGACCGGCGTGGTGGCGATCGACAAGCAGACCCACCGAGCGTCGGTCGCCCCCGGGAGCAACCCGAGGCAGGCATTTCGAACGGTCGGCCACATCCTGCTGAGCATGGACAACGACCAGACGGAGCAGTTCCCGGACACGGGGACGATCTGGGCCTGACGCCGCGCCGCCAAGCGGACGGCGATGCCGGCTCGGTCGAGATCAGCTCCGGAGCCACCCAACTGCGTCTTCCCCTGCTTAATCCCTCGCAGGAAGCGCGTTTTCTCGAGGCGTCTGTGGCGGCCAAGCTGCTCCCCGACGACCCGGCAGCCGCCGGTGCGCTGTACCTGCAGGTCAAGAAGCTCGAGGTCATGCACCAGCGCAACTACGTCTCGTTGCCACTCAAGCCCGACGGCAGCAGCTTCACCCTCGACGACGCCACCGCACTGCTCGAGTACCTGGGCACGACCGTGCATCGCCTGCCGGATGCTGACGGCACTGCCCAGCGACGATTCGATGCGCATCCGCAGCTGGTGGAGGCGCTGTTACGGCTCGTCACCGGCAACACCTTCCACCATCGAACCTTCACCAACGACGTGAACTTCCTGCGCCACGAGCTCCTCGAGATGTCGCTGGTCGAGCAGGGCACGAGCTATCAGGCGGCCCACGCCGAGACGACCCAGACCTACCCGGTCGACCTCAGTACGTTCCCCGCCGGGACGCCGCTCACCGACGCGCTGTACGAGAGCCTGAGCGTCGAGGCGTTGTTGACCGCACACATGCCCGCCAACCCCATCGGCGCGCTCCGGGACCTCACCTGGGTCCGCAACGAGGGCACCAGGTACGACTACGAGCTGCGCTACCCGAAAGCCCGTCACGCCGTCCAGGTGGCCAGCACCTCGCGGAAGCTGCAACAGCGCGGCAACGCCCTGGCCCGCGGTGTGGAATTGCTCGGATTCGACGCCCTGCAGACGATGTGGCGGCAGTCCGGCAATGCCAAGGTGTTGTGGGATCACCTCCGCGCCACCTCGCCCTTCCCGATCGATGACTCGATCGCGCAGCGACCGGACGATCTGGACCAGTTACAGCAGCGAGTGCAGGACGCCTTCCTGGACCTCGAAGCACTTCGCACGACCCTCGAGCTGACCCCGGCCGAGCTCACCAAGCTGGTCGACAGCGCGACGCGGGCCCTCGGCACGGCTCGCGATCGCGGCTACGAGCAGGTCTACGTCGAGATGCACGGCAGACCGCCGGAGCCGGGCTACCAGATGGAGCCGAACGCGCGGGACTGGAACGGCGTCACCCCCGCGACCAGCGGGTGGCAGTCGGTGCAGCAGTACATCACCGGGCTGCTCGGCTCGTTCGTCCCTGCACTACAGCGGGTGTACGACGCCGCCTGGGTGCATTTCGACGGCGTACGCGGCCGGACCTTCCTCGACGTGAAGTCCGGTTATCAGTACATCGCGCCCGGGGAGGACCTGGACCTATCGGTCAGCAGCTCCTTGAAGAAGGAGCTGGAGGTGCTGGCCGAGCACCTCCACGCCTACGACCTCAGCGCCGGCATGCCCAACCTGGTCTGGATCAACGAGAGTCCCCTCACGAGCAAGAACGGCGATCCACGCTACACCCTTCGGGCGTCGGTCGAGCGCGCCCTGTCAGCACTGCAGGAAGCCGGCCAGTCGACGACCGGCCCAACGACGCGCGTGGTCGCCTTCCGCCTGAACCCCGACACCGAGGTCGACTCGCTGTCGGCGACCGTGGTCGTGCTGGTCCAGGGGGTGGAGGTCGAGGTCGAGTATCGTCTCCGCTCGATAGAGCAGGACGCCGTAGCCGCGCTCGCGCCACAGCTCGAGGCGGCTCAGCAGCAGCGCGCAGATTACGAGAGCCGCGCCCGAGAGGACGTCGCTCGGCTGACCCGCGACGGCGTGATCCACGCCGGGGCGCACAGCGGCCGCATCGATGGGGCAGCGGACCCGGTCCTGGCGAGGCTCGGTGAACGGACCGAGGCGCTGACCGGCTCGACCCGGCTGCGCCGCGGGGCCGACGGGAGCTACTACTCCCACCTCACCCCGAGCGGCAACCCCGTCTCATGGTCGGTCGAGGCGAGCACCGACGGTTCCGCCGGCGTGCACCGGGCCGCCGACCCCGAGCCGGGCACGGCTCCGTACGTCGTCACGCTCCCTGCAGATGCCTCGCCCGACCTGCTGGCGACGCTGATCGAGGACCTGAACGTCCGGGTGGACTCCGAGACCGAACCCCGGCCTCGGAGTCGCGGCCAGGTACCCGCGACCTTCGCCTCCCGCCTCACGCACCACGCCCAGACCTACCCGGAGCTGCGCTCGCTCTGGGAGAGCGGCAGATCCGCGACCCTGGCGGCGGCCCGGCAGCAACTGTCCCGCTGGGCGGAGCGGGAGATCGGACCGTTCGAGACCTATCTGGACGGGCCGGCGTCCGGCCAGCCGCGCTCGATCGTGCTCGATCCGGGCGATTCGCTTCGGGCCACCATCACCACGGCGGCGGGAACCGAGCTGCAGTTCCAGGTTCGCGGCGGCTCGACGGCCACGGTGATGCACGACGGTGACGCCCACACCCTTCAGCCGCAGGCCGTGTTCGACCTGCCCGGGGCGGACCCACGTCCAGGCGAGGTCTACGAGGTCGTGCTGCCCTTCACCCTCGACCCGGCGCAGGTCGAGGCGACCCTGGTGGCCGCGATCGTCGCGCTGAGCGACACCGTCGACGGCAATCCGCACACCGAGCCGCTGCTGCATTCGCCGTACGACGAGATCACCGCCCCGCCAGGCAGCGGGCCGCCGACCGAGGTGGCGCCTGACCGGCCGTGGGCCTGGCTGTGGACCCACGGGACGACCAGTGACCGCGCGGCTCTCGCGCAGCTGCGCGTGCTCGAGGCCCGTCGTGACGAGGCGATCGCGCAGGCCTCCCGCGAGGGACGCGACTACGGCTCGCGGATGGACGAATACGCCATCGACGCGGATCTGCATCGCTTCCAGCAGGCGCGTGGCATCAGCGAGCGGGCGGGGACGACGCTGCCCGGCGACATCTTCCGAGACGGCGCATTCGCCGCTGCGGTGGACTCGACGGAGCAGACCGTCCACCTGGACACGAGCGAGTTCCTGCAGCGGGACTACGCCCAGCGCTCTGAGCTGCATCGCGACGAGCTCGCGCGGCACGGCCTGCCGCCGTTCGACGTCCGTGACATCGGGCCGTTCGGGAGCCCCACCACCGACCAGCTGCGAGCGGCAGCCTGGGCGTTCGACGACGCGACCGTCCTGGCCGCCCCGGCCGAGCTGCGAGTGAAGGCGCAGAGCGGCAAGAAGGCGATCCGGACCGCGTTCCTGCGCGAGGCAGACGCCTGGCAGGCAGACATCGATCGCCGGGTCGCCGACGGGCAGGACCGAGCGACGGCCGCACGCGAGGTGTTCGTCCGGCGTCTTGCCAGCTCGCCGAGCGCACCGGTCAACGAGTACGCGCGATCACTCGTGACCATGCTGCACCTCAACCGGTGGCTGGCTCAGGTCGCCACCGCCTACTCCCGGTACGGCATCTCGTTGCCCGAGGGCATCCAGTTCAGCATCGAGAGCATCACCCCGGGCGAGGGCCGTGGACCGCGCTTCGAGGTGCGCTTCTCCGGTCTCGAGTTCGGCATCACCTTCGAGGCGATGGCGCTGCATCCCGCCGACCAGCAGACCCTCCGCACATGGGACGCCTACCTCGGCGGATTCCTGATCGAGCTGAAGGCCGGGGCCTACACGGCCCACCCGCGTCAGGAGGGCGGCCAGATCCTCACTTCCCTGCTTCTGGGGATGCACGATGCGGGGACGATCAAGATCGCCAAGGTGTTCGCCGTCCACACGCCCGGCGCCGACATGAAGATGTCGGACCAGCTCACGAAGGCGATTCGCGAACATCTGCGCCACTTCCCCGGGAGCGTCGATCCCGCTCTCCGGCCGGCGCCGAACCAGTACGCCGGGACGTTCGCCCGGCGTCTTGCCGCGCAGCACCAGCCGGATGGGCCGCGCGACGAGGACTCCCACGGCGTCCTGGGCGAGAAGCTGAGCGAGCGCGACCCGGACGGCGAGCTGGCGATCGAGCGCCGGCTACGGGCAGCAGGCACCCCGATCACCGAGCTGAGCACATTGCGCCCAGGTCGCGAATACCACCACCGCACTCCCCACGGCCGGTCGGTCGTATGGCAGGTCGCGGTCGAGCCGACGTCGACTCCCGACCGGCCGTCGGGGTCCGCGCTACGGGTAGAACGGCTGCGCGACGGGCCTGATGTATCGGTCTTCCGGGTGCATGCCGCTGCGCAGGTGAGCACTGACCAGCTGGTGACCGCGATCCAGGCCATGAACGCCCAGGTGGACCAGGTGACCGGCGCCGCCTCACCGGTCGCCGAGTCCCGGTTCCACAGCAGTCCCCTCAGCGCCCTGTGGAACAGGCTGCGCGCCTGGCTGGGTCTGGAGTCCACGCGCGAGCGGATCGAGCGGGTGATGGCAGAGCAGCTGGTGCTCGAGGGCGAGCCTGCTCGCACCTCAACGCTGCCCCTGCTCGCCGCAGCGACCGGCCTGACCGATCTGCGACCGGTTGCGCCCGGGGAGTACCGCGCGACGACCGCGACCGGGCAGGAGGTCGCCGTCCGCATCGTCGTCGGCCAGACCGACTACGCGAGCCCGTCCGAGCGCTACCGCAGCCCAGCCGAGTACCGCCAGCTGCATCCACGCTCCGACGGCACGCCCCTCTGGGAGGTCACGATCTCGCACGGGCTCCCGCTGGACTCCCTCGGAGAGGCCATCGCGCACGAACTCGCCGAGATCGGCGCGTACTACATCGGGCACGGCACCGTCGACTACCTCGCTCGCGACGCGCCACCGGTGGACTTCCTGTCACCTCAGGACCTCTCCCGGCACGACCTCGGGCGTCTCGGCCAGCTCAAGTACCTCTCGCTGATCGCCAACCCCAAGCAGGGCCACGGATTCTTCGCGCGCCGGCGCGCCCGGCAGGAGCTGGCGAAGCTGATCACCTACCTCGGTTTCGACGGCAGCGTCTATCTCGACCCCGACAGCCGGACGATGACCCGGGCGCAGGCGATCCAGGCCGCGAACCGCGCGGACGTCCACGCCGTCGCGGGCACCGCCGCAGAGGAGCAGCAATTCGCCAAGCGGCTCGCTGGGGTGCCCCCGGAGCTGGTTCCGGTGATTCTCGACAGCGCGCTGCACACCGCGCTCGCGCCGTCCGCTGCTGGCCACCCGGACCGGCGGCGCGTCGCGATCCGGCCGGTGCTCACCCAGACCGTCGCGTGGGGGGTGAGCACGGCGCTGCTGATGGTGGCTACGGGGCCGGTGGCTCCCGCGTTGCTGGCCTTCTCCGCCGGCGTCCGGCTGCTGACCGCCGGCATCCAGACCGAGGCCGAGTACCGGTTCGCGCGGGAGAACGCGCGGCTGGAGACCACGCAGCGCGCGCTCAGCGCCTTTCGCGGCGTCACCGACCAACGCGCCGCCGACCTGCTTGCCAGGGACGCGGGTGAGATCCTGACCGGCCGGGCGCGCAGCGGCCGCTCTCAGCTCACCTCCGACATCCAGCAGCTGCTGCTCGACGACGCTCAGACGCCCCTGGACTCCGAGGGCCGGGTCGCCAGCAGGCCTTTCTTCTTCCTGCGGTACGCGAGCACCGGCCTGGCGGTCCTATCACTGCCGGTCCTCGGCCTCACCGCGCTCGATCTCGCCGGGGTCAGCTCAATGCTGGGCCCCGCCGCGCTGAGCCACTTGGGGCTGCCCACGGCGATCGGCGGCCTGCTCGCCTCCAAGACGGTCATCGATGGGTTGCGCGGCCTGGCGAACTCCGAAGCCGAGCTTCGGCTGGCGCAGCGCACCGATGACGCCAAGCAGGAGGTGCGCGAGAGCTACCGGAGCTCGCTCAGCCGAGATCGGGGCAACGCGATCGTCGAAGTCACCCGGGAGGCCGCGCGCCGACACCGCGCGGCGGCGGAGAAGTGGGCGTTCGAGGTCCTGCGCCACCGGGACTGGTCCCAGCATCGAACCGGCCCCGCGCCCGCCGTGGGTCCCGAGCCGGAGCTGGGTGCCTACCTCGAGCAGGTACTGGGCGAGCGGACCAGTGAGCGGATCCTCATCAGCGCATCGCTCGCCGAGCTCCGCCGGCTGACCGAGCGGGCGGAGGCCTCGCACGATCCAGCAACAGTGGACGGCGTGCTGAACCGGTACGTGCGAGCCCAGACCGCCGAGCAGCGCTCTCTGAACGAGTTCCTCGCGCGCCACAACCTGTCCCCTGCGGCCGGCCGCACGGGCACGGCTGCCCATCAATGGGTCCTACGGCTGGCCAGCGTCGAGAGACAGCTGCAGGCCGAGGACGCGGCGCGCGGCATCACTGAGACACGGCACTACCGGGATCGAATCCTGTCGGCGGCAGGCGTGCCATCCGGCTTGCCGTCGGTGCAGCATTTCCTGCAACGCTCGATCGTCGGCGTGGGCTTCGGGGCCGGCGCTCAGCTGGGCCTGGCCGCCGGCCTGTTCGGATTGGGCCCGGTAGGTATCGCCATTGCGACGAGTGCCGGCCTGCTGGCCGGGGCGCTCGGCGGCGGCGCGGAGTTCCTCGCCGCCCGGTACGCGGAGAACTCCGAGGCCACCGCGAAACCGGCGTTGGCGAGCGGGTCCAGGTCGGACCTGCGCAACTACGCGAAGGTGGCGTGGCATCACCGCAAGCTGATGGATGTCCTGATCGGGCAGATCGACCCCGAGCGGCGGTACGCCGGTGGCGAAACGGCGCCCGCCGCGCTCGATGAGGCGACCGAGCTGGCGCTCACCGAGACGCTCCGCCGCTATCTGCAAGCGCCGGACGGCGTCCGGCAGACGTCCCCGACGCTGGCTCACTGGAGCGTGATCGGCGGCAAGTTCTCCGGCCCGATGCTGGTCGAGGCGATGGTCGAGCTCGCGACAGGTGACGTCAAGGCCACGGTGGACAAGCTCGCGAACGGGTTCGCGCAGGCCTGGGGCGAGGCGAAGGCCAAGAACGTGCAGCTGGATGCCAAGCTGCGCTTCGACGCGTACGCCCGTAGGGCGATCGCAGCCATCTTCGAGCCGCTCAATCGCCGCGGGTCGTTGCTGGACGTGCCGGAGGGGCCATGGCACGGGCCGTTGCCCACGGCCCCGCCGCCGACCCGCCCTCCGCGCCCGGAGGTCTTCCCGGACCCCGACACACTGCTGCACCGCATCATCAAGGTCGGCGACGATCAGTGCGCCTACGACCCGACCCGCCTCTGCACCTGTCCCGGATGGCAGCAGTGCCCGCTGGCAGAGGCGATCGGCATGGCCAGATCGGCAGCGCAGCTCCCTGCCCCCACTCGCGTGCCCACGACGATCGTCTCCGGCGATCCCGGAGATCCCGGCGATCCTGGAGATCCTGGCGATCCTGGAGATCGTGGAGATCGTGGAGATCCCGGCAGCGATCGCGACCGTAGCCCGCTGCCGCCCGAGCACGTCACCACCGACCAGGCGGACAGTCCGATGGCCGGCGCTAGCGACCCGGACGGCAGGTTGCCCGATCCGGGCGAGCCGGGCGAGGTCGTGTGCGACCCGATCCCGGCCGCGCGGGCGGTCGTTCCTGGCCCGGCGGGCGACCCAGGCGGGGCCGGCGATCCGGGAGACGCCGGCAATCAGGGAGGCCCCGGCGATCAGGGAGGCCCCGGCGATCGCGGCGACCCCGGGCGTCCGCCCCATCCGATGGAACCCGATCCGCAGGATCCGCCTGATGCCTGCGGGTGCGGCCCGCTCACGCGGGAAGAGCCCCCACTCGAACGGCAGCTCGACGAGGTGGTCAAGGCCGCGCTGCGGACCCTCGCTCGGCTCGGCGTGACCGCCCGGCTGCTGAGCGACACGCTCCTCGAGGTGACGTTCCCGGACGGCCGGACGCTGTATCTCGACTTCGGCCGGACCGGCGGCGTGGAGATGCTCGTGGAGCGGATCGCCGACCGGTTGCGCATCGGCGTCCCGGTCCGGATGGCCATCGCCGACGCGTGCCTGGAGGTGGTCGCCGGCGTCGCCACGGTCGTCGCTGCGGTCCAAGGCTCGCCGATCGGCGAGCCCCTGCTCACTGCGGGCTCTACGGTCCCGTCGAACCCGGCACTCACCGCATCCGACCTGCAGAGCGTCGCCGTTCTGCAGGAGGTGGCGTACCTTCTCGACTGCGCGGTCGACGAGCGTGACGTCCTGGTCCTGCAGACCTTCCTGAACGAGGAGATCGACGCGCTCGGGCTGGACGCCGATCAGCCCCAGGCGTTCGAGCGACGGTCCCTGCTGCCTCCGGATCTGCTCAAGGATCTGCGCCGCCTGCTGCCGGATTGGGCCGATCCGGACCCCGCCGCACCGGAGATCGGCCTACCGCGAAGCGATCCAACACCCGACGAGTCGTTCTGGGAGGACATCGCACGACTGGACCAGGTGACCACCTGGCCGACCCGCTGACGGCCGCCCCGGATGAGCCGAGCATCGCTCGTGTGCGAGGCCCCGCAGGATCACTCACACGACGTCGAGGACCGCCGCGCCGACCGCGAGCAATGCCCGTGCCTCGTCCAGCATCAGGTTGCCCGCCTCCAGCTGCGGGTCGCCGTCCGCCGATGCGCTCTGCTCGCGCAGGGTGTCGATCTCCTCCCCGAGGCCGCGCACCTCATGCGCCCTGGTCCAGAGATGCATGCCGAGGCGGGAGACGAAGACCGGCTCACCGCCGGGGTAGCCCAGGGCGAAGGTATCCGGCGCCGCTCGCAGGTTGCCGAGTCCGCTCATGAAGGCGACCAGCCGATGGCGGCCAGCGAACTCGGTCATGCTGGCCGTGGACCCGCGGTCGAGGCGGTAGGCCAGGCCGGCCGCCCGCAGGTCGTCGATCGCGGAGCCGACGTCGGCCCGATTGAGCAGGGGGCCGGCGTCACCCGGCCGGCTCCTTCGGTCGTGATCGTCCAGCTCGAGGTAGGCCCTCGCCAGTCCGTCGACATCGACCGGAGCAATCCGCGAGGGCGTGGGGCGATGGCCGCGCATCAGCACCCAGAGGTTCCAGTGCGCCGGATATACCGAGATGATCTCCCGCCCGCGGCGGATCTGGTAGAGCTCGACCGCGCCTCGCTCATTCGAGCCCATCACGCCCACTGGGTGCCCGATCGGCAGCAGGTCCTCGATCATCTCGCCTAGCTCCCGCGATGGGTGGTCAGGTCGAGGGCCAACGCCCCGGCGGAGATCAGGTCGGGCGCGTAGCTGAAGAAAGCGTCGACCAGGTCGCCAGGGTCGGCACCCTCGTGGAGGCCCCCAGCGGCAACCTGTCTCGCCACGACCTCGTCGCACGCCGAGAGCAGCGAGCCATGGGCTGCCGAGAGCACGTAGACGCTGTACACCGACGGCGGAACCAGCGCCAGCGGCGCGGCCGGCATACCGATCAGCGCCATACCGCGCAGGTCGGGCAGCACCCCGGCGCCCACCGCGCGGGGCAGCGCACGCAATCGAGCAGCGAGGCCGATCGTGTCGTCTCCGGGAATCACGATCGAGGCCACGAGCCGTTCGTCGGCGAGCTGCTGGAGTACCGAGCCCGGGTCGCTCATCCCGGCATTCGATGCCTCGGCGAGCACGTCGTCCAATCCCCGGCTGGGCACCGCTCCGGGATCAGCCGGCTCGGGGAGCCGGCGGCAGTGCTGCCACAGCCGGTACTCCCGCTCATCGAGCGTCACGGTCTCGCCCGCGCGATGCACCAACCAATGCTGCCGTTCGTCCTGCCAGACCTCGCCGATATCGACCCCGATCGCGAGCACGACCTGCTGGGGCTGTGCGTCCGGAGCGCTCATGTGGTCCGCTCCGACCGGGCGCGGTCGAAATAGCCGGCGCCGCGCGCGACGAGCGAGGCACAGGAGAGCACCAGCGCCCGCACGTCCTCCGGGTTGGCATCATCCGGAGGGGGGCTGGCGCCGGGCTGTGCGCTCATTCGGCGGGCAGCCTCCGCGAGGGACGGCGACCGCGGTGCCCGGGTCCAGACCTCCAGTTCGCGCTCGGTCAGCGGGACGACCAGTCCAGGCTGCTCGAAGCCCACCGCCGGACCCGTCGGCAGGTCGCAGACCACCATCAGGGACACGAACCGGATCGTCTCTGCGAGCTCGACGATCTCGTCGCCCACGTCGTCCACGTCGCCCACGTCGTCCACGGAGCAGGCGATCGCGGCGCCGACGTCCTCCATCTGGGCCCAGGCCGATTCGAGGTCGCCGTCGAACGAGGCGCTCAGCTCATCGAGCGACACCGGCTTGCCGTCCGTCCCGTGGGCAGACCGCCACAGGCGGGCCGCGTCGTGCTCCAGCGCGGCGACCTCCCGCCCGATGCGCAGCAGCAGGCCGGCGTCGGGCCCCGGCGAGGGGGGGCCGAAGGAGCAGCCGACCGCGAGCACCAGCGGGCTCATCGAGCCGCACCTGTTGCGTCCAGATAGGCGGCGGACCAAGCCAGCAGCTCGGGAAGGCCGAGGACGCCCTCGAGCAGCTGGGTCGCCAGCCCCATCTCTCGCACGGCCATGTCATCGGCGGTCTCGGCCAGCCCGCCGGGCTCTACGGCGCCCAGCAAGGTCTCGCTGACATCGGACCACATCAGCGCTCCGTACATCGCCGCGCCGACGTCGATGATCGTCTGGCCGAGCACCCCGACCTCGAACCGCCCTGGTAGGTCGGCCGCGGGTCCGTAGCCGTTGACCGCCGACTGCAGCCGGACGGAGCCCGCGAATGCGTGGACCGCGTCGTAATCGACGGGGACGGCGCTCACCAACCCGGCACTGATCAGCGTCTGCAGATCCGCGGACCTGTCGTCCAGGCCGCGGGCATCGGCCAGCGTCTGCAACGACTCGACGGTCGGCGGGGCATCCAGCGCACCGAGGTCGCGGACGAGGCGCCAGCAGTCGAACAACCGCTCAGGTAGCTCTGCATAGGAATCGCCCACCCGCACGCGGGGCGCGCCGCGCTCGCCGTCCGAGGCGAAGGCTCGCCCGAGAGATTGCCCGAGCGGGAACAGCAGGTCGTGCGCGGCGGCCAGCATGCCTCGAAGTCTATCCAGCACCCCGGCAGGTCGGCGCGGCTACGATGGCGCGATGGACCAGCCGCGGCTGTTCGAGACGCCGCCCGCCGTCCGGCAGGTGAGAGAAGTCGCCCCGGGCGCGGTGCACCTGCCGGGATACCTCTCGCTGGAGCAGCAGCGGCATCTCGTCGACGCGTTCCGCCAGTGGGCATCCGGACCGGTGCCGGCGCACCGTACGAAGGTTCGCGGCCATGAGATGTCTGTGCGCACGGTATGCCTGGGCTGGCACTGGTCGCCGTACCGGTACACGCGGGAGGCGATCGACGTCAACGGCGCCGTCGTCCCGCCGATGCCCGAATGGCTCGTGCGGGCCGGGCGCGACGCGGTGCAGGCGGCGTACGGCTCGAACACGGACGCGGAGGCCTGCCCGGCCGGGGAGGAGGGCGGTTACACCCCGGACACGGCGCTGCTGAACTACTACGACGCGACGGCCCGGATGGGCATGCATCAGGACAAGGACGAGCGCTCGCTGGCCCCGATCGTGTCCTTCAGCGTCGGCGATGCCTGCCTGTTCCGGTTTGGCAACACCGAGACCCGCATCAGGCCGTACGTCGACCTTCGGCTGGAGTCCGGCGACCTGTTCGTCTTCGGCGGTGAATCCCGGCTGGCGTATCACGGCGTCCCGAAGATCTACCCGAGTACGGCACCCGAGGGCTGCGGCCTCGCCGAGGGCCGCCTCAACTACACCCTCCGCCACACCGGTCTTTGACCCGGGGCTAGCGGGCCAGGACGTGGCGGAGGGCCTGCTCCAGGTCGGGGTAGCCGAACTCGTACCCCCAGCCGCGCACCTTCTCGCTCGACATCCGCTGCCCGGCGAGGGCGAACTCGTCAGCGCCCTCCGATCCGAGCAGGACGGCCGGTCCGACTCGCGGCACCCGCAGCAGCGCGGGACGACGCAGCACCTTCGCCAGGATCTTCGAGTACTCCTCGTTCCGGACGATTCCCGGCGCGGCGGCGTTGACCGGTCCGGCAAGGCCGTCGGTGAGCGCGGCGTGCGCGTAGATCCCCAGCAGATCGTCGATGGCGATCCACGGCATCCACTGCCCGCCGTCGCCCAGCGGTCCTCCCGCCCCGATCCGGAACAGCGGCGCCTGGAGCGCCAACTGTCCCCCGGCGGCGGACTGCACGATTCCGGTGCGCACATTCACCACGCGTACGCCGGCGTCCCGGGCGGGTTGGCAGGCGGCCTCCCACTCCCTACAGACCTCGGCAAGGAAGCCGTCGCCGGCGGGCAGGTCCTCGGTGAGCCACTCGTCGCCGCGGTCGGGCCCGTACCAGCCGGACGCCGAGGCGCAGATCAGCGCGCGCGGCCGGCCGTCCTCAGCGAGCTGCGCGAGCGTCGCGGCCAGCAGCCGGGTCGAGTCACGACGGCTGTCGAGCACCCGCTTCTTGTGCTCGTCGGTGAACCGGCCAGCGATCGGCTCTCCGGCGAGGTGGACGACGACGTCGATGTCCCGTAGCCGTTCGGCGTCCATCTCGAGATCGTCGAGGTTCCAGTAGATGTCATCGCTTGACGGCTTCGAGCGGGTGATGCGCCGTACGTCGTGCCCGCCTCCGCCCAGAAAAGCCGCGAGCTGGGAGCCGATCAGTCCGGTGGCACCGGAGATCGCCACGGTCTTGGGCGTGCGATGCGCGGCATGGAAGGCGAGATCGAAGCGCAGCTGGCGGGCCCGGTAGTCCCAGGCCTTGGTCAGTTCGGCGCGAGCGACCCGCTCGCCGATCCTCGCCGCCGGCCCTACTGCCGGGAACGGGAGCTGGAAGTCGATCTCGTCGCGGACGAGCGTCCCGCCGTCCGCGGTATCGGAGAACAGGTGCTTGTGGTGCCAGGAGTGCATCGGTCCGGACTCCATGACGTCCTCGAACTTGTGCGGGCGGTCGTAACCCAGATGTCTTGCCTTCCAACGGATACCGGCGACACCGACGGTGCCTGGGATGGACATCCGCAGCACCGCCTGAGACCCGTTGCGGATGCCCTCCGTCGGCTCGGTGTCTACCTTGCCCAGGGTCGGCGGATTGAGCCGCATCAGCGCGCCCGGCCGCTCATGCCATTCGAAGACCTCCTCGCGTGGGTGGTCCAGGGTGGTCTGGTACTCGAAGCGGGCCATAGAATCTCCTTCGTCCGTGTCGCTCAGTATCGCCCGACTGGGCGCCCATGGGTGCGGCGCGCGGCGGCCGATCAAGCCGCCTCGGTCCGACGGCCCGCCGGTACAGTCGATTCGGTCCGGCAAGCCACGGCGGAAGAGCGGCTCCGGAGACGGCTCCCGAGGCGCCCACAGCACTGGTTGGCCACGTTCTCGAGAGATTGGACATAGCCCATGAGCAAGGGGCTGACGGATACCCGCGTGCTCGTCACCGGAGCCACCGGCTACGTCGGGGGTGAGCTGGTGCCTCCCTTGCTGGACGCCGGAGCCGACGTGCGGGTACTCGCACGCGACGCCCGCGGCCTCGACGACCGCCCGTGGCGAGCTGAGGTCGACGTCGTCGAGGGCGATGCGACCCAGCCGGCCGATCTCGACCGGGCGTTGGAGGGCATCGACACCGCCTACTACCTCCTTCACTCGATGGACGGCGGTGGCCACCTGGGCGACCGGGACCGTGACATGGCGCAGACGTTCATCGCTGCTGCAGAACGCGCCGGCGTACGCCGGATCGTCTACCTCGGGGGAATGCACCCGGGCGGTGCGCTGTCGGAGCATCTCGCTTCGCGTGCCGAGGTAGGGCAGGTGTTCCTGGACGGCAAGGTTCCGGCCGTCGTCCTGCAGGCGGCCGTGATCCTGGGCGCCGGATCGGCGTCCTTCCAGATGCTGCGTTATCTCACGGGCCGGCTACCGGTCATGATCGCGCCGAAGTGGCTGCGGAACCGGCTGCAGCCGATCGCGATCGAGGACGTGCTGCACTATCTCATCGGCGCAGCGACCCTGGACGGCGACGTGAACCGGGCCTTCGACATCGGCGGGCCGGAGATCCTCACCTATCAGGAGCTCATCCAGCGCTACGCCAAGGTCACGGGCCGGCGCAAGCGGGCCATCGCCCTGCTGCCCGTCCTCACGCCCGAGCTGGCCAGCGTGTGGGTGGGTGCCGTCACGCCCGTCGAGTCCACCGTGGCACGGCCCCTCGTCGGCAGCCTCGTGCACGAGGTGGTCGCCGGTGAGAGCGACATCCGCGATCTGTTGCCGAGACCCGGCGGGCTGGTGGGGATCGATGACGCGCTGCGCTCGGCCGAGCGCGCGAGCCCCACCGACACCGGACCGCGCAACCTGCTCATCACCACGGTCGCGACGACTGCAGCGGCGGCGTTGGGATCGTGGGCCACAGACACCGGGTCCCGCTGGTACAAGAGTATCGACAAACCCGCGTGGCAGCCGCCCGCTCTGACCTTCCCCGTGGTGTGGACGGCGTTGTACGGCACGATCGCGGGCACCTCGGCGTCCACCCTCACCACCCACGACCGCAACGATGAGCGGACCGAAGCCGGCCGGTACCGGGCGGCGCTGCTGACGAACCTCGCGCTCAACGCCGGGTGGAGCCTGACCTTCTTCCGTGGCAAGAACCCGGCGGCGGCCACGGTGGTCAGCGCAGCGCTCGCGGCGAGCTCGGCCGACCTGGCACGCCGGGCGGGAAACACCAAGCCCTCGCGGGGTGCCACGCTCGCGCCGTACGCCGCGTGGTGCACCTTCGCGACGGCGCTGTCGGCATCGATCGCGCGACGCAACCGGTAGCACGCTCACCTCGCGGTGGCTCCACCACGCTCCGCAACCGTTAGCGTGGTGGAAACCACCGCATCCGACCAAGGGGGCCACCGATGAACGACGCCGTCAGCTCGGGGCTCGTCGTGGGCCAGGACGGCCTAGCCAGGCCGACGTGGGCAGCCGCGAGCGATCTGATGCGGGAGTACTACGACACCGAATGGGGCATGCCGGTGCGTGACGAACGCGGGGTGTTCGAGCGACTGACCCTGGAGGCCTTCCAGTCGGGGCTGTCGTGGTCGACGATCCTGCGCAAACGCCCGGCCTTCCGGGATGCCTTCGACAACTTCGATCCCGACCGCGTTGCGGCGTACGACGCGGACGACGTGGACCGGCTGATGCACGATGCCGCCATCGTCCGGAACCGGCGCAAGATCGACGCGACGATCGGCAACGCCCGTGCCACCGTCGGGCTGCGCGCCGACGGAGGGCTGCACGAGCTCGTGTGGTCCTTTCAGCCGGACCGGACTCCGGCGCCGCGCCGCTTCGAGGAGATCCCGACGTCGTCACCGGAGAGCCTCGCGCTGTCGAAGGAGCTGAAGCGCCGCGGGTTCGCGCACGTCGGGCCGACGACGATGTTCGCCCTGATGGAAGCCATCGGGATCATCGACACGCACCTGCTCGGCTCGCACCGCCGAGGCTCCAGCGGAGTCTGGCGGTGACCGCACGGCGCCCACCGAGCCGACTGAGCCGGCTCGCCCGCGACACCTTCTGGACGCCGGTCGATCAGCCGGCCGGGCAGCCTCCAGCGGCCGTGGCCCGAGCCCGCGTCGTCGCCGCCGTCACCCTGGTGGCCGGTGCGCTGGTGCTGTGGCTGACGCTGCGGATCGCTCCCGGCGACGCGTTGTTCTATCCGGCGACGCTCGGTCTGGCGGCGATCTGGGCGATCGGGGGAATGGCGGGCGCCCGGCCGCGGATGGGTTGGGTGCGCACCCGGTCGGGAGGCAAGGGGCGGCCGGGACTCGAGCCGCTGCTGATCGGTCTCGCGCTCGTCGCGTTGTTCGTCGTCGGAGCGCTCGTGGTGGCGCGGGTGCCCTTCCTACGCGGCCCGGTCGACGAGCTGCTCGATCACGCGAAGTTCGGCTCGCTCGGCGTCGTCCTGGTGATGACGATGCTCAATGGGGTGGCGGAGGAGCTGTTCTTCCGCGGGACGCTCTACGACGCGATGCCGCCAGGATGGCGGATCGGCGGCACGGTGGTGCTGTATGCCGCGGTGACCGCGGCGTCCGGCGTACCTCTGCTGGTGCTGGCCGGCGTGCTGCTGGGCGGGGTGACCGCGCTGCAGCGCCGGGTCAGCGGCGGCGTCCTCGCACCGATCATCACGCATATCACCTGGTCGGCGTCCATGCTCCTGCTACTGCCGCCGCTGCTGAGCGCCGCCGGGTGAGCCTCCGTACCGAGGCGCGTCGAAAACGCAGCATCAGACGCGTGGCATGGATGCAGGTGTCATGCAGGCAGGGAGACGCTGCGTGCTCAGCGGGCCGGCTGACGGACGGCCGGCTGGTCAGGCGTCGATGACGAGCTGGGTGAACTCGCGGGCGGCGTCCCGGCCGATCTGGCGGGTCGACCACGAGTCCGTCGCCCCGCCGACGACCCCGCCGAGCACCGGCACTCGCTTGCCGACGAAGGTGACTGTCGAGCGGCCCGCGGCGCGAGCGATGATCTCTCCCGTCACCGCCGCCGAGATCCGGTCCCGGGTCTCCTCGTCGAACCCCGGTCCGGTCGCGATCGCGCGGGGACCGCTGGGCAGCTTTTGGTCACGCTCGAGCTGACCCACGCTCTTTGCGCCGAGCATCGCGGCGAAGACCGCCGTCCGCACCCGCGGGTCGGTCAGCTCGTAGCCGCGCAGATGGGCGATCTCGGCAACCATCCGCGTCTGGATCAGCGCGATTCCGGCGATGTTCGCCGGCACCAGCACCGCCATCGACACCAGACCGCCGATGTTGGTGGCGAACCCCTCCACGGCGGCCATCCGCGTATGGTCGGCGATCACATCAGCGACCGCCCGTTCCACATTGCCGCCGGCCTTCTCTAGGCGACGGTCGGCGTCCGCCGCCGCCCCCTTCAACGGGCCGACGCCGTCGACCGCCTTCTCGAAGGCGGTGCGTGCGACGCGCGACCCTGACTCGGGCGTCAGCTGCTTCACGGCAGGCAGGACGACACGGCTCATCAGAAGGTCACGAACTCCCATGCGGGTCTCCATCTCGTGGGGCGACAGCAGCCATCGTATGGAACCGGCGCGGTCCGCAGTTTGTTTCCCGCACCCCGAACGGCGTCGATGGTCGTACCCTGGCCGCATGGTGTTCTGGCGCACAAATCCGACCATGGTGACCAAGGACGACGCGCTTCCCGGGCGTGACTCCTATCCCTACGACGTGCCCTCGCAGCACGCTGTCCTCACCGGGGCGACCCTGGACGGGCCGTGGCCGGAGGGAAGCGAGGTCGCCGTCTTCGGCATGGGCTGCTTCTGGGGCGTGGAGCGGATCTTCTGGCAACTGCCGGGGGTGCTGTCGACGTCCGCAGGGTACGCCGGCGGCTACACCCCCCACCCCACCTATGAGGAGACGTGCACCGGCCGCACCGGTCATGCCGAGGTGGTGCGGGTGACCTTCGATCCCGCGCAGATCAGTTACGAGCAGCTGCTGAAGGCCTTCTTCGAGAACCATGACCCGACGACCAAGTGGCGCCAGGGCAATGACATCGGTACCCAGTACCGTTCGCTCATCCTCACCACCTCGTCCGAGCAGGCCGCGGCCGCCGAGCGGGTGCGCGATACCTATCAGCGCGAGCTGACCGAGCGCGGGTACGGCGAGATCTCCACCGAGATCGCGCCCCTCGGTGAGTACTACCTCGCCGAGGACTACCACCAGCAGTATCTGCACAAGAACCCGAACGGCTACTGCAACCACGGCTTCAACGGCGTCGCCTGCCCGGTCGGGCTCGGCTGATCAGTTGGGTGACGTGACGGGGCTGCGGATGGCTTGCGCACTGGTGATCCTGCTCGCCGTGATCGGCGTCGCCAGTCAGGTCAGTCCGCAGGGCCGCACCCTCCCCCGAACCACACAGCGCCCGGGCCGCGGCCGGCGGACGCCGAGCAGTATGCCGGTGCGGTCGGATCGGAGCCGTAGGAGCTCACCGAGCGCCCGTGATCGTCATGCCGCCGCGCCCGCTGCGCGCGATCGAGGCGCAGCTCCGCCGCGTCATCACCGGCAGCCGCGTCGCCGTCCGCGACTGACCGTAGCCGACAGGGACCTCGATCCGGGGGAAACCAGTAGTCGAATTGAGCCAGCTCACGGACACGCGCCTTGAACACCGTCATCCCACGGTCCCAGCCGACCCGCTCGGTGTGGTTCCCCCCGAATCGTGGAGGGCTTCTCTATGCGGCTTCCCGGTCGGGGGCCGCGGTGTTCTCGTAATTGATCGGGCTCATCATGCCCGCCGAGCTGTGCCGGCGTTCCTGGTTGTAGAACCCGTAGCACCAGTCCAGGACGACGGCCTGGGCCTGGCGGGTGTTCTCGAAGTCGTGGAGTGAGAGGACCTCCCACTCCAGTGAGCTGAAGAACGCCTCGGCGGCGGCATTGTCGAAACACGACCCGACGCGGCCCATCGATTGGCGGACCCCGAGCTTGCGACACAACTTGGTGTGCGAGTTCGCGGTGTAGGTCGAGCCGCGGTCGGTGTGAAAGATGACCCGCTGCGACTCGTCCTCACGCCAACCCTCACCGTTGACTGCATCGACGCCGCCGCGAGCCGCGACGGCCATCTTGATCGCCGCGCACGCGAGCTCGGCATCAGGATGCAAGGACGTGGCTGCACCGAGTAGACGCCGTGAGTAGAGGTCGATCACGGTCGCCAGGTAGAGCTTCCCGGCCGCGGTCGGGATCTCCGTCATATCGCCCACCCAGCGGGCGTTCGGACGCTCCGCGGTGAAGTTCCGCTTGACCAGGTCGGGGAACTTCGGCGCGGTCTTGTCCTGCTTGGTGAGTCCGTTCCTGCGCTTGATCCGCCGTGCGACCAGGCCCTGGCGGCGCATCGAGCCAGCGACCGTCTTCTCGCTGACCTGCCAGCCGTCATCACGCAGATCGTGGGCCAGCCGCGGCGAGCCGTGCAGGCCTCGCTTCCTGGCGAACATCACCCGCACCGCCCGGTCGATGGTGTCGCGACGCCGATCCCGAGGCGTGTGCAGCCCACTGGCTGCGGAGGGCCCCGTGGCCCGGCTCAGCCACTTGTAGAACCACGCCATGCTGACGCCGAGCAGCAGACAGGTCACGGTGTGCGGCACTCGGTAGCCGGTCCTCTGGTCGGCGATGAAGCGTGCCACGCTCACTTCGTCGCCTCCTTGACCCACAGGACCACGGATCGCTTGAGGACATCGCGCTCCATCCGGAGCTCGGCGACCTCGGCGCGGAGCCGCTTGAGCTCTTCCACGTCGTCCTTGGACAGCCCCCGGGTGCCCTCAGCGGCCTCGCGTGCACGGGCCACCCAGTTGCCCAGCGTGCCCTCGTTGACACCGAGGTCACGAGCGACCTGCGCGATCGGCTTGTCGGTCTCTTCGACGATCCGGACCGCCCCTTCACGGAACTCCCGGTCGTACTTCATTCGCTTCTCTGGCATCTCGATCCTCATTGTGGATGCCTCCACGGTCCGGGGGGAACCTCAAAAGCAAGCCGTCACCCAGGCCACTTCTAGTTGACATAGCCGATGTATGGCACCGAGCTGACGCGGCACATCTACTTCTCGCGGGTGCAGCGGTGGCCATGGCCGTGGTGTCCTTATCGGGTTCGACGTTCGGGTCCGGAGTCACCGTCGGTCGAAGTGTCGTGGGAGTCACCTGCAGCGAGAACCGGCGTGTAACCGGTCGGCTCCCCCTCGGCGTCGACGAACGCCGTACGGTCGTCGGTGTACGGCGTGGCCTCGCGGGTGCCCTTGACCAGGATTAGGTACGCGGCCGCGGCGAGCCCCACGAACAGCGCGGTCCAGACGTTGATCCGCTGTCCGAGGATCAGCTCGGCGGGATCGGTGCGCATCTGCTCGATGAAGAACCGGCCGAAGCAGTACAGCCCGACGTACGCGGCGAACACCCGTCCGCGGCCCATCCGGAACCTCTTGTCCAGCCAGAGCAGCGCCACGCCGACCAAGACGTTCCAGGTCATCTCGTACAGGAAGGTGGGCTGGAACAGCCCGACGACGTTGGCCTCGCCGGTCGCCGGGTCGATGTACGCGGTGCCGTCGGCGTCCAGCTCGTGGATCTCCAGCGCGAGGGCGCCGTCCGTCCGACCGCCGTACAGCTCGTTGTTGAACCAGTTGCCCAGCCGGCCGATCGCCTGCGCGAAGATCAGGCCGGGAGCGAGCGCGTCGGCCACCGAGGCCATCCGCAGGCCCATCTTGCGCGCGCCGATCCAGGCACCCACCGCGCCGAAGGCGATTGCACCCCAGATCCCGAGGCCGCCCTCCCAGATGTAGAGGGCCTTGATCGGGTCACCGTTCTCACCGAAGTAGGGCGAGGGCGTCGTGATCACGTGGTAGAGACGGCCACCGATGATGCCGAACGGGACCGCCCAGAGCGCGAGGTCGAGGATCTCGCCCTGCTTGCCGCCGCGGGCGAGCCACCGCCGGGAGCTGAGCCAGATCGCGACGACGATGCCGGCCAGGATGCACAGCGCGTACGCGCGCAGCGGCAGGCCGAAGATGTCGATCTGGTTGCGGGTCGGGCTGGGAATCGTAGCCAGAAACGTCATGCGTGAACCGTTGCCTTTCGTAGGGACTGCACCAGCGCTCGGGTCACCTGCAGGTGGTCGGCGACAGCTCGCATTGCCGAATGTGTGACCCGTGCTCGCCTTCTGGCCTGAAGCCGACAAGCGGGCTACGGGACGTCGACGTGGCGCCTACGTTCGGCGTTGATCGACGCGGTTGGGTCCGAGGCGCCGGGCGGGGCGGACGACGGAAGTGTGCGCAGCCGAGGTGCGTGTTAGCCGCCGGTGTGCTCACAGCAGCAGGTTTTCGGTGGGGAACCAGCCTTGGATGGTGGCCACGATGCCGGTCCACCAGCCGGTCAGCAGGATGATGCCGAGCAGGATCAGCATGATGCCGCCGATCTTCATCAGTGCGCCGGCGTGCCGGCGGGCGAACCCCGAGGCCTTCATTGCCCAACCGAACCCGGCCGCGATAAGGATGAACGGTAGACCTAGCCCGAGGCTGTACAGCGCGGTCAGGAACGCACCGCGCCCGGCGCTGCCCTCTTGGTAGGACAGGGTGAGGATCGCGGTCAGTGTGGGCCCGATGCAGGGGATCCAGCCGATCGCGAAGAACGCGCCCAGCAGCGGGGCGCCGACCAGGCCGGCGGCCGGTAGCTTGTGGAAGCGCCATTCGCGCTGCATCCAGGGCAGCTTGCCGAGGAACGCGATCCCCATCAGGATGATCAGCACGCCCATCACCTGGGTGATGGGCTCCTCGTACTGCCGTAGCACGGAGCCGGCCTGGCCGAACAGGGCGCCGTACGAGACGAACACGGCGGCGAACCCGGCCACGAACAGCGCCGCGCCGAGGATCACCCGCCGCCGGGCGGGGCTGTCGCGCGCGGCCACCTCGGTGGCGGACTCGCCCGCGACGGACGTGACGTAGGAGAGGTAGCCGGGCACCAACGGCAGTACGCACGGCGAGGCGAAGCTGACCAGCCCCGCGGCGATCGCCAGCAGGCTGGCCAGCAGCAGCGAGCCGGAGGTGACGGTTCCCTCGATCGAGGAGGCGAGGGTGGTCATTCGGCGAGCAGTTTCTCGATGGTGTCGGTCAGAGATTCCAGGTCGACGACCGAGACGTACGCCGCGGCGACCTTGCCGTCGGCGTCGATCACCACCGTGGACGGGATCGCGGCCAGCGGGTAGCCGTTGAGCTGCAGCGCGATCTTGGCGCTCGGGTCGAAGATGCTCGGGTAGGTCATCCCGACCTGCTGGCTGAACGTCTGGCCTTGTCCTTTGGTGTCGCGGACCAGGACGCCGATCATCTGCACGCCCTGCGGCTGGTAGGTCTGGTAGATCTGCTGCAGGTCCGGCGCTTCGACGCGGCACGGCGCGCACCAGGAGGCCCAGAAGTTCATCACCACGATGCTGCCTTTGTGCTCGTCGAGCTCGAACTTCTCCCCATCGAGCAGCTCCCCGGTGATGTTCGGCGCGTCCTGCCGCTCGTTGGCGGCGATCACCTCCCCGGCGGGGGTGCCCTCGACAAACCGGAACTCGCTACCGGTCTGCTTGGGGGCGTCGGTGCTGGCGGTGCAGCCGGCCACCAGCACGGTGGCGAGCAGCACCGCGGCCGCTGTGATGAGTCGGCCTACGACCGGGCTCATGTTCTCACTCCTGTTCGGGTGTCATACGCGCGGCGATGCAGTTCGCCGCGGCGTCAGCTAGGTTCCGGGGCGGTTGGCTGCCGGTAGCCGGAGGATGAAGGTGGCGCCGTGCGGGTCGGCGGAGTCGAGCGCGTGCAGGCTGCCGCCGTGCGATTCGGCGATCCCGCGAGCGATGGTGAGCCCGACTCCTGATCCTCGACCGTCGGCGTGGCGTGCGGTATCGCCTCGGTAGAAGCGTTCGAAGACGCGTTCGAGCTGATCGGCCGAGATGCCCTCGCCGGTGTCGCGCACAGTGATCGCAACGTGCCCGTTGGAGCGGGCCACACTGAGGGTTACCGTTCCGTGCGGTGGGGTGTGTCGCAGCGCGTTGGACAGCAGGTTCTCCAGCAGCTGCCCGAGTCGTTGCGGGTCGCCGGTCACGTGGGCTGGATGGCCGCTGCCGGGCGGCTCGATGAGAAGGGCGACGTCTTTGTCCTCGAAGGCGCTGCGGGCCGAGTCTGCGGTGGTCTGGACGAGGGTGTTCACATCGACGAGCGCGAGGCGCAGGTTGAGCCGGTGCTCTTCTGCTCGAGAGACCTCGCTGAGGTCGTTGGCGAGCCTGCAGAGCCGGTCGAGCTGGGACCGGAAGATGCGCAGCGAGTCGGTGTCCCAGGTGCTCACGCCGTCCTCGAGCCCTTCCAGGCGGGCGGTGAGGGTGGCCAGGGGGGTGCGCAGCTCGTGCGCGATATCCGTCAGGAGTCGACGTCGTGTCGTCTCGGTCTGTTCGATCTGCAGCGCCATGTCGTTGAATGCTCGGCCGAGCGCGTCGATCTCGGCGCCGTGGCCGGTCTCCGCGACCTGCACGTCGGGCTGGCCGTCGGCCACGGCGTTGGCGGCCCGGCCCAGCGCGTGCAGCGGTCGGGTGATGCGCTTGGTGACGTACCAGGTCACCCCGACGGCCAGGACCAGCGCGGTCAGCAGCGCCGTGCTCAGCGAGATCAGGCTCGAGGAGGCGTAGGCCTCGTCGATGTGCCGGAGGGTGGCGTCCTCGAGGTGGCCGGCTTGGACGAGGTGGGCGTGGAACAGCTGGGGGCCCAGCAGCGCGGCGACCAGGCCGGCGGCCAGCACTCCGGCGGACAGCACGACGGTCTGGGCGATGAACAGCCGCCCGCCTATCCCCCTCGTGAGCCGCGGCCTGCTCATCGAGCGACCATGCGGTAGCCCACACCGCGCACCGTCTCGATATACCGCGGCTCGGCAGCATCGTCGGCGAGCTTCCGGCGCAGGTTGGCGATGTGCACGTCGACCACGTGCACGTTCCCGACCCAGCCGACATCCCAGATCTCGTCGAGCAGCTGCCGACGGGTGTGGACCGCGGATGGTCGGGCGCTGAGTGCGGCCAACAGGTCGAACTCCGTGCGCGTCAGCTCGAGGGGCGCGTTGTCCAGGAGGACTCGATGACCGCTCACATCGATGAGGAGATCACCGAACTGCCGCGGCTGTGCCGCGTCGAGTTCGCGGTGCTGGGCGCGGGGTCGCCGCAGGACCGCCTGCACGCGGGCCACGAGCTCGCGAAGGCTGAAGGGCTTGGTGATGTAGTCGTCCGCGCCCACCGACAGCCCGATGATCTTGTCCACTTCGTCGTCGCGGGCGGTGACCATTAGCACGTAGCAGTCCGAGAAGGTGCGGATCTGGCGGCAGACCTCCACGCCGTCCAGACCCGGCAGGCCCAGGTCGAGCATCACCACGTCCGGGGCCAGCCGCCGCGCGGCCTGGACCCCGTCGGGGCCGGTGCGTACGACGTGCGCGAGGAGCCCGGCGCGCTGCAGGTACGTCTTGATCATGTCGGCAAGGTCGGCTTCATCCTCGATGATCAGCACGCTCGCCGCGGTCGCATGGGTGGTCACGGCGCCATCATCCGTCACGGGCCGGCCGAGGAGGCTCGGTCGCCTCGGGTCTTCATGAGATCTTGATCGTCCACCCGCTGTTCTCTTGACCTGACCGGTGGAGGGTGGTGGGCATGATGGGAATGAACGGCACGGCCGGGTGGTGGGTGTGGGTGCTGATGGCCGCTGGGATCGCTGGGTTCTGGCTGCTGGTGTGGCTGCTGGTGCGCGACGTCACAGGTGATCGCCCGCCTCGTGTCGCCGGAGATGTCGAGTCGCCGGGGCGGCCCGATCCGGCGCGGCTGCTGGATGAGCGTCTCGCGCGTGGTGAGGTCGACGTCGACGACTATCTGGATCGCCGTGGGCTGCTGCCCGACTACTCCACGAGTCGCTGACGATACCGACCGTGGCTGCTCCCTCCTCCCTGTCCCGTCGACGGTTCCTGGCCGGCAGTCTCACCGTCGCCGGGACTGCGGTACTGGCCGGTTGCACCGGCCGCGGTTCCGCCACGACTGCGGGGTCCTCGACGTCCTTCGGCACGCCGCCCCCGCTGGCGCCGAAGCCGGGCCAGAACGTCGTGGCCGCGACGCTGACCCCCACGGCCACGACGCTGGACCTCGGCGGCACCACGGTCAGCACCTGGGCGTACGGCGACGCCGCGCCCGGTCCGCTGATCCGCGCGTCGGCCGGTGACCTGCTGCGCGTGACGGTCGACAACCAGCTGTCGAGCGACACCTCGGTGCACTGGCACGGCATTCGGCTGCGCAACGTGGCCGATGGGGTCCCCGGGGTGACCCAAGATCCGATCGCCGCGGGCGCGCAGTACATGTACGAGTTCGAGGTCCCCGATCCCGGCACGTACTTCTTCCACCCGCACACCGGCGTCCAGCTGGACCGTGGCCTGTATGCGCCACTGATCATCGACGACCCAGCGGAGCCCGGCCAGTACGACGCGGAGTGGATCGTCGTGTTGGACGACTGGATCGACGGCACCGGAACCAGCCCCGACGACGTCCTGCAGGACCTCACCAACGGCGCGGGGACATCCGGTGGGATGGGCGGGATGGGCCACGGGTCGATGAACATGGGTCCGGCGCCGTTCGGTGATGCCGGCGACGTGACGTACCCGTACTACGTGATCAACGGGCGAAACCACACCGCGCCGAGCGTCTTTGAGGGCAGTCCGGGGCAGCGCGTGCGGATCCGGGTGATCAATGCCGCCTCGGACACGATCTTCGCGGTAGCGCTCGGCGGGCACACTTTCCAGGTGACCCATTCAGATGGTTTCCCCGTCGAACCCGCCCAGACCGGCGCGTTCTACATCGGCATGGGCGAACGCTACGACGCGATCGTCACCCTCGGCGACGGCGTGTTCCCGCTCTATGCCGAGCCGTTCAACAAGACCGGCGCCGCCCTCGCGGTCGTGCGCACGGCCGCCGGGGACGCACCGACGGTCTCGGCTCGGCCCGGTGAGCTGTCTGGTGACGTGCTGCTGGGTTCGGACCTCACGCCGGCAGAGTCCGCCCTGCTACCGACCCAGACGCCGGACCGCGAGCTCGACCTGTCGCTGAACGGGCAGATGCAGCCGTATCAGTGGGGCATGAACGGCGCGGTGTTCGGGGAGAACGAGCCGCTCATCGTCGCAGAGGGCGAGCGGGTCAGGATCAGGATCGTGAATATGACGATGATGGCGCACCCGATCCACCTGCACGGGCACACCTTCGCACTCACCAGCAGCGGGCTGCGCAAGGACACGGTCCTGCTCGCGCCGATGGAGTCCCGAACCATCGATCTGGACGCCGACAACGCCGGTGACTGGGCCCTGCACTGTCACAACATTTATCACGCAGAGGCCGGAATGATGACTCTGCTCAACTACGGATGAGGAACGTGCGACTACTACGTAAGGCAGCAGTATCCCTGGTCATGGTCGGGGCTGTGGGGCTGAGTGCCGCGTGCTCGGACCAAGGCGCGGCATCGGCTCCGGCGAGTACGGCGGCGGCGATTCCTGCGGGTACCCATGTCCACGCCGCTGTCCGTGACCCCGCCGATGGGACGTTGCTGGTCGCGACGCACACCGGCCTGTTCAAGAAGTCCGACGACGGCCTGACGTCGATCGGGCCGGTGGTGGATCTGATGGGGTTCGCGGTCGCCTCCGACGGCACTTATTACGCCTCCGGGCACCCCGGCATGCAGACCGATCTGCCGCAGCCGCTGGGTCTGGTTCGGTCCACCGACGGCGGTGCGACGTGGGAGGTGGTGTCGCGCGGCGGTGAGTCCGACTTCCATGCTCTGGCCGTGAGCGGCACGCAGGTGGTCGGCTTCGACGGTGCCCTGCGCCAGAGCCCCGACGGAAAGGAGTGGACGACCCTGGCCATCCCGCTGGAGCCGATCTCGCTCGCGTTCTCCCCCGATGGCTCTACCGTGCTGGCGTCCACCGGCACGACCGTGCTGAGGTCCGGTACCGACCTCGACACGTGGACCCCGATGAGCGCCGCGCCTGCCGCTGTGCTGGTGGCCTACGCCGACGCCGACACGATCATCGTGCTCGCCCAGGACGGCCGGCTGCATCAGAGCACCGATGCCGGCGCGACCTGGACCGCAGGCACCGCCGCGATCGCGGGGGCTAGCTCCCTGTCGGCCAGCCGCGTGGACGACACCACAGTCGAAGTGCTGCTGGGCTCGGGCAACGGCGTCCTGAGCACCACCGACCTCGGCGCGAGCACCACCGCGCTGGTCTAGACCCGTCACCAGCACCGAATCCTCCCAGAAATAGGAGAATCGCATGAAGAAACTTGCTGCCCTCGTTCTGTTCCTACTCAGCGCGCTGCTCCTCGCAGCCTGCAGCAGCAGCGACGACAACGGCGCCGGGTCGGCGTCCACCGGCGAGGACACGCACAATGCCGCGGACGTCACGTTCGCGACCGGGATGATCCCGCACCACGAGCAGGCGGTCGAGATGGCCGACATGGCCCTGCAGATGACACAGGATCCACAGATCACCGAGCTCGCGCAGCAGATCAAGGACGCTCAGCAGCCGGAGATCGACACGCTCACCGAGTGGCTGACCGCGTGGGGAGAGCCCTTGCCGGACGCCTCGTCGATGGGTGACCATTCCGGGATGTCCGGGATGATGAGTGCTGAGGACATGGCGATGCTGGAGCAGTCCAGCGGGACCGAGTTCGACAAGATGTGGCTGCAGATGATGATCGAACACCACAAGGGAGCGGTCGAGATGGCTCAGACGCAGCAGGCCGACGGCAAGTACCCGCAGGCGCTGGAGATGTCCAAGCAGATCATCGCCAGCCAGCAGGAGGAGATCGACCAGATGCAGGAGCTGCTCAGCGCGCTGTAGCGGCTCCGGACTCCACGGGTGCGGTCCCGGCGTGTCATCCACGCCGGGATCGCGCCGTTCGTGGTGGCGTGTGCGCCGTGCGGTGTAGCGGGCCCGTCAGCGGTGTCAGGTGGCCGCGGTCTCGGGTGGGCTTGGGGTTCAGCGCAGCCAGCCGTTACCGACCTTGCCAGCTCACCATCGACCCAGTCCCCAGGTGTCGCCGGCCAGCGTGACCGCGGAGAGGATCATTAACGCGGCCTCGACCCAGTGGGAGGTCGTGATCGGGTTGGTGCCGCCGATCAGGGGCGGGAACTGTGAGAGCCACATGAAGCCCAGCAGCAGAGTGCCGGTGACTGCGGCAATCTTCAGACCGATCCCGAGCACCAGGGCTGTACCGAGACCGGCGAGGCCGATCATGAACAGCGAGTCCCCGAACGCGTTGAGGAACAGCGGCTGGAAGATTTCGTCGAGGGGCTCCTCGATGCCGCCGATGTAGCCCTGGGCGGGTGTTCCGCCGCGGACCCAGGCCCCGTCGGCGGGTGTGGAGAAGCCCAGTCCCAGCAGCTTGTCGATGAAGGCCCACAGAAAGATCCACCCGATCAGCAGCCGGGCGGCGGCCAGAACCGCCCGCGCACTGGCCCGGGTGACGATCTCCTCGGCATACATCGGCTTGTTCGCGGGTGCCCGGCGCTCGTTCAGCTGTGTCGACATTTCCTTCTCCTGCCTGCCTCGCGGTGCGCTCGAGCGATCTGGCGTCGACAGCTCCGCGGTGTGACCTGTCTTCTGCCAGCGTGGGGGCCGCGACGCGGCAGGGCAAGGTTCTTCACGTGACGTCATCGAACCCTCAACCGTCCTGCATGCGTCCGCGTCGCGGTGGCGCCCTGCCGGGGTCGGGGCGTGCCCGGTCTCTTTCCTGGCGATCGCCGAGCGGGTTGACCTGTTCGGGGTGCCAGGTATCGCCCTCGCGGTGGAAACGTCGTCGGGTGCCCGCCGTGAGGAAGGTTTCGTGGTCGCCGACGCGCAGGCGGACCTCGGGGCGGGCCACGCACGCTTCGGCGGTGACGGTAAGGGTGGTGCCCTCAATCGAGACGTGCAGGCGTTGGCCGTGGTGCTGCAGGCGCAGCCGTAGGGCGTGTAGTCCGGTCGGCAGGGCCGGGTCCAGGATGACGGTGGTGCCGTCGGTGCGCAGGCCGGCGAAGGATCGGGTGAGGATGTCGATGGTGCCGGCCATGGCGCCGAGGTGGATGCCCTCCCGCGTCGTGCCGCCCTGGGTGTCGTCCAGGTCCGCGGCGAGGGCCTCGCGGAAGGTGGCCCAGCCCTGGTCGGGGTTGAGGCGAGCGAGGACGGAGGCGTGCACGACCCGGCTGAGGGTCGAGCCGTGTGCGGTGCGCGCGAGGTAGTAGTCCACGGTGCGGGCCAGCGTCTGGTCGGTGGTGGGATAGCCGAGCCGGGTCAGTGTCTGCACCAGGCCGTCGGGGCCCAGGAGGTAGATGAGCATCAGGACGTCGGCTTGTTTGGCGAGCTTGTACCGGTTGGTCGTGTCCCCTTCGGCCTCCAGGATGAGGTCCAGGCGCCCGATGTTGCCGTAGGTGCGTCGGTAGTGGTCCCAGTCGAGCTCGGTGAGGTTCTCGTAGCCGGCGAACTGGGTGATGACGCCGTCGGGGAGGAACGGCACGGTCAGGCGCCGGCTCATGTGCTCCCAGGCGGCCGGCTCCTGCGGGCGGATGCTAAGGCGGGCGTGCAGGTCGTCGCATTCGTGGCCGGCTACCGCGGCGAGGACGTCTGCGGCGCGTTCGCATACCCAGGCGGTGAGTGTGGTTCCCCCCGAATCGTGGAGGGCTTCTCTATGCGGCTTCCCGGTCGGGGGCCGCGGTGTTCTCGTAATTGATCGGGCTCATCATGCCCGCCGAGCTGTGCCGGCGTTCCTGGTTGTAGAACCCGTAGCACCAGTCCAGGACGACGGCCTGGGCCTGGCGGGTGTTCTCGAAGTCGTGGAGTGAGAGGACCTCCCACTCCAGTGAGCTGAAGAACGCCTCGGCGGCGGCATTGTCGAAACACGACCCGACGCGGCCCATCGATTGGCGGACCCCGAGCTTGCGACACAACTTGGTGTGCGAGTTCGCGGTGTAGGTCGAGCCGCGGTCGGTGTGAAAGATGACCCGCTGCGACTCGTCCTCACGCCAACCCTCACCGTTGACTGCATCGACGCCGCCGCGAGCCGCGACGGCCATCTTGATCGCCGCGCACGCGAGCTCGGCATCAGGATGCAAGGACGTGGCTGCACCGAGTAGACGCCGTGAGTAGAGGTCGATCACGGTCGCCAGGTAGAGCTTCCCGGCCGCGGTCGGGATCTCCGTCATATCGCCCACCCAGCGGGCGTTCGGACGCTCCGCGGTGAAGTTCCGCTTGACCAGGTCGGGGAACTTCGGCGCGGTCTTGTCCTGCTTGGTGAGTCCGTTCCTGCGCTTGATCCGCCGTGCGACCAGGCCCTGGCGGCGCATCGAGCCAGCGACCGTCTTCTCGCTGACCTGCCAGCCGTCATCACGCAGATCGTGGGCCAGCCGCGGCGAGCCGTGCAGGCCTCGCTTCCTGGCGAACATCACCCGCACCGCCCGGTCGATGGTGTCGCGACGCCGATCCCGAGGCGTGTGCAGCCCACTGGCTGCGGAGGGCCCCGTGGCCCGGCTCAGCCACTTGTAGAACCACGCCATGCTGACGCCGAGCAGCAGACAGGTCACGGTGTGCGGCACTCGGTAGCCGGTCCTCTGGTCGGCGATGAAGCGTGCCACGCTCACTTCGTCGCCTCCTTGACCCACAGGACCACGGATCGCTTGAGGACATCGCGCTCCATCCGGAGCTCGGCGACCTCGGCGCGGAGCCGCTTGAGCTCTTCCACGTCGTCCTTGGACAGCCCCCGGGTGCCCTCAGCGGCCTCGCGTGCACGGGCCACCCAGTTGCCCAGCGTGCCCTCGTTGACACCGAGGTCACGAGCGACCTGCGCGATCGGCTTGTCGGTCTCTTCGACGATCCGGACCGCCCCTTCACGGAACTCCCGGTCGTACTTCATTCGCTTCTCTGGCATCTCGATCCTCATTGTGGATGCCTCCACGGTCCGGGGGGAACCTCAGAGCACGTTGGTGTAGGCGTTGTCGTTGAGGCCTTCTCCCGGCGCGTCGGGGTAGCCGTCGTGGTACTCGTCCGGGCCCATGACGCCGTTGATGTGGAAGCGGTCCGTGTCGCGGTCGTAAGCGGCCAGGGCGGTGAAGAATCGCGCGACCTCGATGATGAGGTCCGCGCCGCGGCGTGCGAGCCAGGTGAGGTCGCCGGTCGCTTCGTAGTGCCTCCAGGCGTTGAGGGCGATAGCGAGGCCCACATGGCGCTGACGGTGAGAGTTGTCCGGCATCCACCGGCCCGAGCGGGGGTTGAACAGCTGTGTGGGGGTTTCCTCGCGCCCGTCGCTGCCGGACTGCCAGGGAAACATCGCCCCGGGCAGGCCCGCCTGTGTTGCGGCGCGGCGCGCGGCGCCCAGGCGACGCCAGCGGTAGTCCAGCAGTCCCCGGCTGACCTGTGGCAGGTGGGTGGTCAGCACCGGCAGCACGAACAGCTCGTCCCAGAACACGTGCCCGCGGTAACCCTCCCCATGCAGCCCCCGGGCCGGAACGCCGGCGTCGAGGTCAGCGGTGTGCTCGGACAGCGTCTGCAGCAGATGGAACAGGTGCAGATTGAGCACGAGCCGGGTCTGCGTGTCGGCCTCCAGGTCCACTCCGAACCGCTCCCACAGCCGACCCCACGCCGCGATATGCGGACCGAGAAGGTCCTCGAAGCGGGGCGGTGCCGCAGCCAACTCGGTGAGGGCGGCCAGGCGAGGGGAGGCGATCGCGGCGTCCCTGGACGTATACACGGCGGCGGTCTTGCCCAGGGTGACCGCTTCCCCGTCCCGCACGGCCAGCTCGAGCACCAGATGGTGCCGCTGCGCGTCCTGCTCGAGGACCGCGCACGGTACCGAACCGTTCACGGTGATGCCGGCCGCGACGGCGATGCGGACCTGGCTTTTCACGGTCTGGGCCTGCACCAGCAGGACGCCAGGCCCGGGCTGCTCGGCGCCGATGGTGTGCAGGTGGTGGTTGGCCAGCGCGGCGTCTTCGGCGACGTTGGCGTTGACGATCCCGGCATCGATACCCGAACGCACCCGCACCCGCCCACTCCAGCCCTCGGGAATGAGGGTGGTCTCCAGCGCCCCCAGGTGCGGGCGGGTCAAATCGACCAGGCGCCGCTGACGTAGCTGCAGCCGGCGCCCTGCGCTGTCGGTGAGCATCGCGGTTCGGGTCAGCAGACCCCGGCGCAGGTCCAGCTCGCGGTGCTCGTCGGAGGTGATCAGCCCGCCGGCGGACCACCACGGTTCTTCCTCGACAGCAAGGTCGAGGACCAGCCAGTTGGGGGCGTTGATGAGGTGCTCGTGCTCCACCTGGCGGCCGTGGATCGTGGAGAGCAACCGGTTGTAAACCCCGGCGAGGTAGGTCCCCGGGTAGTGCACCCCGTCCGCGGGATGCTCCGGTGCCGCCCCGCGGGTGCCGAGGTACCCGTTGCCGAGCGTGGTCAGTGCCTCGCGGTGGCCCTCATGGGCCGGGTCGAAGCCGGCGTAGCGCAGCCGCCACGGGTCCACACGCAGGGCGCCGAGGTCGAGCTGGGCGATATCCCCCACGACGAGGTCGGCTCCGGCGGCCTCGAGCTGGACGCGTTGCCCGGTGCGGGCGATCCCGACCACCAGCGCGAAACCGGCCCGTTTGGCGGCTCGGATGCCGGCGGCGGTGTCCTCCACGGCCGCGGCTCGGGCCGCCGGGACACCAAGACGGCGGGCCGCCCGCAGGAACGTCTCGGTGTGCAGCCCTCCGGCCACTGGTGGTGCCGCGGTCGTTTCCACGACGTCGTACAGGCCGTCCAGCCCCGCCGCGCGCATCACCGCGTCCACGTGGGCCCGATCGCCGCCGGCGGCCAGGCCCACCGGCACCCGCCCGGCCCGTAACCGGCGCAGCAGGTGGGCGGCTCCGGGATACACGCGCACAGCCCCACCGACCGTGCTGGCTGTCCGGTCGCCCTCGGGCGGCGCGTCAAAATCATCCAGGACAACACCCTCCAGGGTCAGGATGACCGCCTCCTGCGGGGGCACCGCCCCCACCACGGTAGGGGCCGGTCCGGCGGCGCGTGTCATGGTTCTCCCTTTTTCGAGGACGCGATCCCTCGCGCCTACTCGAGACACGGCCCGTCCTAAATCGCGTCCTAGCGGGTGCGGGCGGGCGCGGGTGCGGTGGGCTCGGGCGCCTCGGCGCGGTGCTGCGGGGTGGTGGGTGCCAGCGGCGTGGGCAGCCGCAGCCGCTTGAGCAGCAGGGCGTTGACGGTGACGATGACCGTGGATCCGGACATCGACAGGGCGGCGATCTCCGGGCGCAGCATCAGCCCGAACGCGGGGTAGAACACCCCGGCGGCGATCGGCAGGGCGATGACGTTGTAGCCGACCGCCCAGGCCAGGTTCTGCCGTTCCTTGCGTATGGTGCCCTTGCCGATGCGTAGCGCGACGGGCACATCGAGCGGGTCCGAGCGCATCAGGACGATGTCGGCGGTCTCGATCGCCACGTCCGTGCCCGCGCCGATCGCGATCCCGATGTCGGCCTGGGCCAAGGCCGGGGCGTCGTTGACGCCGTCACCGACCATGGCGACTGTTTTCCCTGCCCGCTGCAGCTCGACGATCTTCGCGGCCTTGTCCCCGGGCAGAACCTCGGCGATGACGGTGTCCAGGCCGAGCTGACCGGCGATCCGCTGGGCGGTGGCCTCGTTGTCACCGGTGAGCATGACGACCTCGATACCGGACGCGTGCAGGGCCGCCACGGCCGCGGCCGCGGTCTCGCGGGGCGCGTCGGCCAACGCGATCACCCCCGCACCTTGACCGTCGACGGCCACCAGGACCGCGGTGCGGCCTGCGGCCGCCAGATCGTCCCGCTGCGCGGCCAGGTCACCCAGCTCGACGTTCTCGGCGTCCATCAGGCGCCGGTTACCGACCAGGACCCGCCGGCCCTGGACCGTAGCGGTCGCTCCGTGCCCGGGGACGTTCTCAAAGTCGCTGGCCCTCAGCCCTGCGATGTCACGCTGGGCGGCGTACTCATAGATGGCGCGGGCCAGCGGGTGCTCAGACTCGTGCTCGACGGCGGCCGCCAGGGACAGCATCTCGTCCGCGGGCATGGCGCGGGTGATCACGTCGGTGACCTCCGGTTCGCCCTTGGTCAGGGTGCCGGTCTTGTCCATCACCACGGTATCGATCCGGGCCGTGCCCTCCAGGGCGGTGGCGTTCTTGAACAGCACCCCCCGCTGGGCACCGAGCCCGGTGCCGACCATGATGGCCGTCGGCGTGGCCAGACCCAGAGCGTCGGGGCAGGTGATGACCACCACCGTGATCGCGAAGAGCATCGCGGTAGCGAGGCCCGCGCCGGCGAGCATCCACACGGCGAAGGTCACCGTGCCGCCGATGAGGGCCACGAAGACCAACCACAACGCGGCCCGGTCGGCCAGACGCTGGCCCGGGGCCTTGGAGTTCTGTGCCTCCTGGACCATCTTGACGATCTGCGCCAAGGCGGTGTCCTCGCCGACCTTGACCGCGCGTGCGCGCAGCGCACCGGTGGTGTTGATCGAGGCGCCGATCAGCTCATCGCCCGGGGCCTTGGCCACCGGCAGGGATTCCCCAGTCACCATCGACTCGTCGACCTCGGACTCGCCCTGCTCCACCACCGCGTCGGTGGGGATCTTCGAGCCTGGCCGCACCAGCAGCAGGTCACCGACGACGACCTCAGCGGTGGGGATCTCGACGGTGGCGCCGTCTCGCACGACCAGCGCCCGCGACGGGGCCAGCTGCAGCAGGGTCCGTACCGCGTCGTTGGCGCCGCCACGGGCACGCATCTCCAGCCAGTGACCCAGCAGCACGAAGGTGGTCAGCACCACGGCCGCCTCGTAGAACACCTCACCGCCGCCGGTCAGGGTGATCACGAGACTGTAGAGCCACCCGGCACCGACGGCGACAGCGACCAGCACCATCATGTCCAGTGTTTTCGCGCGCAGCGCCCGGTAGGCGCCGTCGAAGAAGATCCACGCCGAGTAGAAGATGACCGGCCCGGACAGGATCAAGGTGAACACGTCGTCGCGTAGCCCGAACACCGTCGGCGGGTTCAGCCCCAGCACGTCGCGGCCGATCGGGGACCAGATCGTGATCGGGATCGACAGGATTAACGCGACCAGGAACCGGTTCCGCATGTCGCGGGCCATCTCCTGCACCGACCCCCCGCCGTGATGCCCGCCGTGTCCCATCACCGCCTGCGCAGAACGGTCGACCTCCTCACCGCCTCCAGGACCGGCATGGGCGGTGTGGGCGTCCGCACCGACGCTGTCGAGGCGGTGGGCATCATGTGCCGGGCCGCCGCCGACCTCCCGCTGTGGGTCGCTGGTCGGTTCGCTCATCGGGGCGCACACGTGCGCCGGCACCGACCGGCCCTGGCAGTGGTATCCGCATTCGGTGACCCAACCGGCCAGCTCGGCCACGGACGTCGTGTCGGGGTCGTAGGTGACCGTTGCGCTTTGCGCGACGGCGTTGGCCTCGACGCTCAGCACGCCGGGACGCGCCAGCAGGGTCTTCTCGATCACTGGCTCGGAGGTCGTCCAGTGCAGGCCGCCCACCTGCAGGACGGTGGTGTGGGGCGTTGTCATGCTCGGCTCTTCTCTCGGCCTCACCGGCCGCGTATACCTGACTGGTCGACGGGGTGTTCTAGTCGCGGACGGGGACGGCGGCGGGCAGGAACTCCCGACGCATCCCGAGGACATGGTCGGTCAGCGCGATCGAGGTCGCGCCGTCGGTCGCGGTGCCGGTCAGGGCTCGGATCGCGTCGATGGTCTCGGGCACGACGATGGCCTCGTTGTAGACCTGGTAGGTCAGGTAGGCCTCGTCGCCCTCGACGGTCAGGACGTCTTCCCACACCGCGACCTCCCACATGTCCCCGCGGGGGCGGCCCACATCACGCATCAGCTCGACCGTGGTGTTGAGCGCGGTCAGGCCGTCGGCCATCCGCACGAACGCGATCCGCGGTGCGGCCCGCAGCGCGGCCAGGACCTCCTCGCGGCTGGCCGGGCGGGTCAGCTGCAGGGTCCAGAAGTGACTGTGGGTCTGGGTATGGGCGGCCTTGGCCGCGATGGTCACCACGTCTAGGTCGGGCCGGACCGTGCGGGCGTCGGGGCCCTGGTGGGACGGGATGGCGGCCTCGGGCACCATCGTGTTCATGATGCCGCCCTGATGGGCCTCACCGGGGTCGGTGGCGCGCCGGATCAGCACGCCGCGGGCGCGGGCCAGCAGGCCGGCGTCCTGCAGCGCCCCGAGCACGCGCACGATGCTGGTGGTGTTGCAGGAGACCACTCGGGTCGTGTCGCGGCCCACCGCGGTGGCGTAGTTGGCTTGAGCGACGAAGGAATGCCCGGTGGTGGCGTGCGACTCCCCGCCCTGCAGGACCACCTTCACCCCCGCGGAGCGATAGAGCGGCAGGTTGGCGGCGGCGACCTTCTTCGGGGTCGTGTCCACCACGACGTCCACCTCCGCGAGCAGCTCGGCCAAGGTGCCGGACACCGGTATCCCCGCCCGGGTCATGCCCGCAGCGGCATCGTCGTTCGCGGCGAAGACGGTGATTCCCAGGCCCACGGCGGTGCGTACCCGCCAGTCCGTGGCGACGTCGGCGACCCCGACCAGGTCCATGTCCGGCATGGCGCGGACCGCATCGGCGACCCTCTTGCCGATCACTCCGTAGCCGTTGACGGCGACCTTCGTGTTCATCACAACTCTCCTCGTTTCCAACCTTTGGGTTCTGCCATCGCCGCGCGGCCGGCACCTCCGATCAAGCGCCGGGCTCGGCGCGGGTCTTAGCTGCGGACCAGACGGGCGATGGCGTCGGTGGCTTCCTTGAGCTTGGCGTCCTGCCCGGGCCCACCGGCGCGGGCAGCCTCGATCAGGCAGTGACTCATGTGGTCCTCCAGCAGGGCCAGCGCCACGCACTGCAGGGCGCGGGAGACGGCGGCGACCTGCGTGAGGACATCGATGCAGTACTGGTCCTGCTCGACCATGCGGGCAATGCCACGGACCTGACCCTCGATCCGGTGCAGCCGGATGAGCAGCTGGCGTGTGCCCTCGGCATCGGTCATCGTGATCCTCCTTCGCGCGGGCCCCGTCCAGCGGCCTGCGCCTCGGGTGCGGTGGCCGCCACGGGGAAGGGTCCTCAGGGCGTCATCGAGGTGGCGTACCGGGCGGGGTCGCCGCGGAACGCTTCCGCGCACCCGGTGGAACAGAAGTAGTAGGTCTTCCCCGCGTGCTCGGTACTGGCCGCGGCCGACGCGGGCGTCACCTTCATCCCGCAGACGGGATCGGTGATCTCCTGAGGCCTTTCGGGCTTCTGGGACATGGTGGTCTCCGTTTCGTTCTCGTTGTCGTGTCCGACCTCGACCACCGGGTCGGTGGCAGGGACGTGGGTGACCTTAGGGACCGGGTGGGGTGTGAACGCGCGGAGCCGGTTGGCGTTGGCCACCACCGACAGCGAGGACAGGGCCATCGCGCCCGCCGCGATCACCGGGCTAAGGGTCCAGCCCAGCGCCGGGTACAGGACCCCGGCGGCGATCGGGATGCCGATCGCGTTGTACATGAACGCGAACACCAGGTTCTGGCGGATGTTGCGCATGGTGGCCCGCGACAGGTCTACCGCGGTGACCAGCCCCCACAGCGCCCCGGAGATCAACGTGATGTCCGAGGACTCGATGGCCACATCGGTGCCGGTGCCGATCGCGGAGCCGACGTCGGCCTGGGCCAGCGCGGGCGCATCGTTGATGCCGTCCCCCACCATGCCCACCACGCGGCCCTCGCTTTGCAGGCGCTTGACCTCGGCGGCCTTGTGCTCGGGCATCACCTCGGCCACCACCCGCGCGATGCCGACCTGGCGAGCGATCGCGGCCGCGGTGGCGCGGTTATCCCCGGTCATCATCACCACGTCGATGCCACGAGCCCGTAACGCCGCCACGGCGGCAACCGACCCGTCCTTCAGGGTGTCGGCCACGCCGATTACCCCGGCGAAGCGCCCATCGACAACCGCGAACATCGGTGTCTTGCCGTCCGCGGCGAGCCGGTCGGCATCAGCGGTCTCGGGCCGCACGCCGGCACCGTCGAGTAGGCGGCGGTTACCCACCAGCACCTCGCGACCGTGCACCAGGGCACGCACGCCCTGCCCGGTGAGCGAGTCGAACCCGGTCGCCTCGGGCAGCTGCAGACCACGATCCTGGGCGCCGGCAACGATGGCCGCGGCCAGCGGATGCTCGGAGAAGCGTTCCACTGCCGCGACCAGCGTGAGCAGCTCGGTGTCGGTGAACCCCACCGCGGGCCGCACATCGGTCAGCGCGGGCGCGCCCTTGGTGATCGTGCCGGTCTTGTCCAGCACCACCGTGTCCAGCTTGTGCGCGGTCTCCAACGCCTCCGCCGACCGGATCAGGATGCCCGCCGTCGCGCCCTTGCCGGTGCCCACGGTGATCGACAGCGGGGTAGCCAGCCCAAGCGCGCACGGGCAGGCGATGATCAGCACCGACACCGCGGCCACGAGTGCGAAGATGAACGCCGGCGGCGGGCCCACCAGCGCCCACACCACGAACGTCCAGATGGCGATCCCGATGACCGCGGGCACGAAGTAGCTCGAGACCTGGTCCACCAGCCGTTGGATCGGCGCCTTGGATCCCTGAGCCTGCCGCACCAGGGTAATGATCTGGGCCAGCATCGTGTCGGCGCCGACCCGCGTGGCGGTGTACCGGAACGAGCCGATCTGGTTGATCGTGGCGCCAATGACGTCATCGCCGGGTTTCTTTCTGACCGGGATCGGTTCACCGGTCACCATCGACTCGTCCACGGTGGAGGTGCCCTGCAGGACCTGCCCGTCCACCGGCAGCTTCTCCCCCGGACGCACCAGCACCACGTCACCGACGACGACCTCGCCGATGGGGACGTCCACCTCGCCGCCGCCGCGGACCACCAGGGCGGTGCGCGGCTGCAGGCCGATCAGTGTCCGAATCGCCTCCCCGGTGCCGGCCTTCGCCTTGGTCTCCAGCAACCTGCCCAACAGGATCAACGTGAGGATGACCCCGACCGCCTCGTAATAGACCTCACGAGTCTGCGCAGGCAGCAGACCCGGCGCGAACGTCACCACCAGGCTGAACCCATACGCGGCGATCGTGCCCAGCGTGATCAGCGAGTTCATGTCCGCGGTGCGGTGCGACAACGCCAGCCAGCCGGTCTTGTGGATGGGCCAACCGGAGTAGAACATCACCGGGGTGATCAGCGCCAGCTGCACCCACGGGTTCATCAAGAACTGCGGCATCCACGAGAGGGTGAAGAACTCCATCCCCATCACCGCCACCACCACCGGCAGGCTCAACACGGCCCCGACGATCACCCGGCGGCGCAGGTCCGTGATCTCCGCGGCCCGCTCCCGTTCCGCGGCATCCTCACCCCCCGAGTTCAGCGAGGCAACCGCCGCGGGCGCAGAGCCCTGCCCGTCGGAGGCGTGCCCGGCTGGTCGCTGCGCTACGGCCACAGCACCGCCGGCGGCCTCCCCCACGGCCTCAGCCGCGGGCTCACCGACCACCCGCACACGGCCATGAAGCATGTTCATCCCGCACGCGAACCCATACTCTCCCGGCGCGCCGGGCAGGAACTCCACCGCCGTGCTGGCGTATGCCGGTAGCGCCTGGTTGATCTTGAAATCGGGAAACACCACCCGCGAGGAGCAGTCCCCGCTTTCCTGCCGGTCGAACAGCACCCGGACCGGTACCCCGGACTGGACCTCGATGACGTCCGGGCGGTAGCCGCCCTTGACCGTCACCGTCACCTCCTGGACCCCGCCGGCGACCTCGGCCCGATGCGACTTCTTCGGACCGAAGAAGTACCAGCCCAGCAGGACCGTCAGCACTCCTCCAGCACCGATGATCAGCCAGTCGAACACGCTCATCGCTCACACCTCCGCATAGATGCCGCCCGCCGCGCCGGGCACGCTTTCGACCCGGGAAGCGTGCCCCTGAGATACCCCCACCCCGTACCAGAACCATGTAACCGCCCGAACATGTACCTCCGATCCCGTCACCGTCAAGATCCGATGAAGTTTGATGGCGTTCATCGAAATTCCCCAGTGTTGCTCAGCGACATCCCTCACGGTCCGCGGATCGCGCACGGCGCCTGGTGGCTGCGCGAGTTCCCACGCGAAGATGTGCGCGCGTACGACGCGCTATGCGTCGTCGTGCTCGTACCAGAACTACCCGTACCCGCTGCGATCCGGCGGGCCCAGCCACCACCAACATGAGTCCGTGCGGTGTACCTGCGCGTTGAACCTCACCCGGACGCTGTCCGGGTGGACCGGCACGCGCTCGAGCTCGGGCTCGGGCACTCCGTCGAGCGGGAGCGGCAGTTGCTGCATGACGGACGCTGGGCTAGTCGTCCGGCCCGCTCGGGGCTGCGGCCGCGGGCTCCGGCGCCTTGCTCCGTCGTGGCTTGGTACGCCGGCGGGTCTTGCTTGCGGTCAGCTTCGACACGGACGCGCCCGTGAACTTCGCGAGCTCGGCCAGAGTCATGATCGACGTTGCTTCCGCGATCGCGCCAGCGACGCTCGCGTGCGCCGCCTCGACCACGCGCTCTGCGGCGTCCAGATCGTCTAACGCGGCTCCCACGTTCGCGGCGGCGTCTGCGCGGCGCGCGATGTGGGCTCGGTCCGCGTCTTCGACGCGGCGACGGATGTCCTGAGCGCTAACCATGGTCTCCCCTTATCCACCTACGTGATACAAGCCAGGCGCGGAGCCTGCCCCACTTTTCCGGGCACCGATTCTGGGGTGTGATTGCCTCGGGAAGGAGTCTTGGAGATGCCTGCTGCCAAGCCGCCGGAGTTCCGGCGTCGTGCTTTGGATCTGGTCGCTGCGGGTGAGCCCGTTGCGCGGGTCGCGAAGGATTAAGGGGTCAGCGAGTCGTGCCTGCGTCGGTGGATGGAGACCGACGCGATCGATTCGGGCCGGGCCGAGGGGCTGACGTCGGCCGAGAAGCGGGAACTGGTCGAGCTGCGACGCCGCAACCGGGTCCTGGAGACCGAGATCGAGATCCTCAAACGCGCGAGTGCGTACTTCGCCAGGGAGAACGTCCTCCCAAAATGATGTTCCGGTGTGTCCAGGAGTTGGCCGAGCAGGGGTTCCCGGTCTCGGTGACGTGCCGGGTGTTGAAGGTGTCACGCTCGGGGTTCTACGAGTGGCGCAACCGTCCTGCCAGTCCGCGTGCGCTCGCCGACCGCGAGCTCATGCTCACGATCCGCGACATCCACCAGATGTCGCGGGGAACGTATGGGGCGCCGCGGGTCCATGCCGAACTCCGCCTAGGGCGGGGGATTGTTTGCGGCCGCAAACGCGTCGCCCGGCTGATGCGGGCCGACGGGCTGGCCGGGGTGTGTCACCTGCGCAAGCGGGGCCGCAAGCCGTTGCCGGCGACCCATGACGACCTGGTCCAGCGGCAGTTCGGTGCTGACGGGTCGGACCGGCTGTGGTTCACCGACATCACCCAGCATCGCGCCAGCGACGGCTGGGTCTACTGCTGCGCGGTCATGGACGCATGGTCCCGTCGGATCGTGGGCTGGTCGATCGCGGACCACATCCGCACCGAACTCGTCGTCGACGCCCTCCAGATGGCACAGTGGCAACGCCAACCCGCCGGCACGATCGTGCATGCTGATCGCGGCGCCCAGTACACCAGCTGGTTGTTCGGACACCGGCTCCGCGAGGCCGGGCTCCTCGGGTCGATGGGCCGGGTCGCCTCCAGCCAGGACAACGCGGCGATGGAATCGTTCTGGTCGTCCATGCAACGCCAGCTCCTCGACCGCCGCCCCTGGCCGTCGCGAGTCGAACTCGCCAGCGCCATGTTCGAGTGGATCGAGGGCTGGTACAACCCCCGCCGACGCCACACCAGCCTCGGGATGCTGTCACCCCACCAGTTCGAAACCCTTCACACCGCCGCCGTCGCCGCGGCATGATTCAACCAACAACAACTGTCCGGGAAACCGGGTCAGGCTCCCGCGTTGTCCAGACGGTTACCGAGCGTTTTCTTCCCCACCCACCGTTGGATGATCTGCCCTTCGCGATCGGCGACGAGGATGCTGTGGTTGGTCTCCGAAAGTGAAGTGGCCAAGCGGTCCAGGACAGGCCTCGCGGCCCGCATCAGACGAGAGTCAACATCAAAGTCGTCACTAAAAGGAAGTGAGACATCTGCACATACTGGAACGCCGCAGGCCGCGGAACGATGCCGCGACCGCTCGATAACCGGCCGCAGGGCCCGCGGCCCACCACGATGCGCAGGCACACAAGTGGAGTGTACCGGCTCCGCGCTATGCGACTGTGATGATTGTCTCACCGGCTGAGCATCGGTGAGACTGTCTCGGACCCTGGCGTCTCATTGTGAGACACTCCCGATAGGGCGCTGAAGCGATTTCCCGGTCTCGCCCCGCGCGCAAACCGGACCTTGCCGCCCACCGAGATGGGGCGGCCGGTCAACGCAACCGACTCTTGAATGTGCCGCTCAAAGTGCAGCCCGAACCGTCGGATCGACGGGGACGCCGAGCGGTCGGGAACGGGTTGGCTAGGTGTCAGCGCAGCGAGGACCGCGGAAAGCCCGGAGGGCGAATCAGTCCGGCCAGGGTCAGGGCGCGAGTTGGCCGGTGTTCTCTTACTGGAAGGTTTAAGATCTTCTGCGCTGAAGGCGACCCGCATGCCCGTCTGACGTCCTCTCCCCAGGACGTAGATCAGCCGGCCGGAGCGGCGTATGCGACGGCGATCTCGGCGCCGAGCCGGGCGTTGTTGCGCACCAGCGCGATGTTCGTCTCCAGCGACTCCCCGTCGGTGAGCTCGACGATGTGGCCTAGGAGGTAGGGCGTGATGTCCTTGCCACGCACGCCGGCGGCCTCGGCGTCCGCGATGGCCTGGTCGATGACCTTCCCGATCCGCTCGGCCGGGATCTCGTCGGACGCCGGCACCGGGTTCGCAATCGAGACCGCGCCCCGAAGCCCGAGATCCCACTTCGCGTGCATCATCGCCGCGATGTCCGCGGCAGTGTCCAGGCGCATCGGCGAGGCGAATCCGCTGGAGCGCGAGTAGAACGACGGGAACTCGTCGGCGCGGTAGGTGACCACGGGGATTCCGAGGGTCTCCAGCACCTCGAGCGTCAGCCCGATGTCCAGCAGCGACTTGACTCCAGCGCTCACGATCGCGACGTCCGTCAGGCTCATCTCCGTGAGGTCGGCACTGATGTCCATCGAGCGCTCCGCACCGCGGTGCACACCGCCCAGACCGCCGGTCACGAAGACCCGAATCCCTGCCAGGGCGGCGATCCGCATGGTCGCCGCCACCGTCGTCGCGCCGTGTCGGCCGGTGGCCACCAGGTACGGAAGGTCGCGAATGCTGGCCTTGGTCACCGTCGGATCGGAGGCCAGTAGGTCCAGTGCCGCTGCGTCGAGACCGGCTCGGGGGGGCCCGTCGAGGACGGCGATGGGGGCCGGGGCGGCGCCCCCGTCACGCACGATGCCCTCGACCTCAAGCGCCATCTCGACATTGCGCGGGTAGGGCATGCCGTGGCTGATGATGGTCGACTCGAGCGCCACCACCGGCTTTCCGGCGGCGAGCGCATCCCGCACCTCGTCACCGAGCATCACCTTCGGATGAGACGTCACGTCCGGGCTCCTTCGTCCTGGGTCATCTGGTGGTCTACCGCCGCCTCGGTGAGATCGCTACGGACGGTCTGGGCCGAGGCGACGGTCAGCGCGGCCGCGGCATGGCCGAACCGGGCCGCGGCCACCGGATCGTCGCCGCGGAGCAACGCATGCACGTAGGCCGCAGTCATGCTGTCCCCGGCACCGGTGACATCCACGACCGGGCAGTCGGGCGCGGTGAGCGTGACGGGTGCGGCGTTCGCCATGCACAGCAAGCTCCCGGCCGGGCCGCGGCGCACCCAGACATGCTCCACGCCACGCTCGTGCAGGACGGTGCACGCCGACACAATGTCGTCGTCCGCGGGTGCGACATCGCGGCCGACCAGCTCGCTCAGCTCGTCGAGATTGGGGGTGATGCAGCGGATCGGGCGTTGCGGGCTCAGCAGGGGCGCGAGCCGCGCGGCCTTGGCCACGCTCACCGGCTCGACGACGACGGCGGCACCCGAGCTGCGCACGAGGTCGATTCCCCACGCCGCCACCTCCGCCGGTAGGTTGCCGTCGACCACCACGAGGTCGGCTCGCCTGACCGTGTCACGCGCCCCGACCAGCATCTCGACGGCCAGCTCGTCGCTGGCCCGCATGTCTGACAGCCCGACATGCAGCTCACCGTCGTCATCCAGCGCGGCGAGATAGGTGCCGGTGGGCAGCTCGCCACGCACCACGTCGTCCACCTCGACCCCGGCCTGCGCAGTGTGCTCGATCAGCTGCTGACCGAAGGGGTCCCGGCCCACCACGCTCACCAGCCTGGTACGGCGTCCTAGGCGGGCCAGGTTCTCGGCGATGTTGCGCCCGACCCCACCTGGGGTGGTGGTCATGACGGCCGGATTGCTGGTGCCACTGCGGATCGGGCGCACGCTGTGGGCCTTCAGATCCATGACCGACCCGCCGATCACCACAACGTAGGGTTCGTCGCGTACGACATACCCGCGCCCGAGGATCTCGCCCTTGCGGGTCAGCGAGGAGAGCGCGACGGCGACGGCGCCCTTCGACGTGCCGAGCAGATCGGCGATGCCCTGAGCGTCCAGCATCGGGCGGCTGCGCAGCAGCCGCAGCACCTCCTGCTCGCGCGGACTCAAGGACATGCTCACAATAATAAGCGCCACTTGATGTTATTAACAAGGCCGACGGCTTCCCGCGCGGATGAAGTAACGGTCACGCCACGGGCAGGCAACGTAAGATCGATCGGGTACCGCCTGCGGATCTCGAACCGACGACGGAGGGAGTGAGCCATGCCGTACAAGCTGATGACCGCCGCTCGCACCCACACCGGTCTGGTGCGCGACAACAACGAGGACAACTACTTCGTGGGCCCGCGGATCCTCCTGGTGGCCGACGGAATGGGCGGGCACGCAGCCGGCGAGGTGGCCTCCGGCATCACCGCAGAGATGTTCGCCGGGCTGCGCGATGTCGACCTGTCCGATGATCTGACCAAGCCCCTCGGTGACGCCATCGAGCAGGCCACGGCCGAGATCGCCAAGCGGGTCGAGGACGATCCCGACCTCGAGGGAATGGGCACGACCGTCACCGCGATCCTGTTCGGTGAACGGCGCATCGCGGTCGCGAACATCGGCGACTCCCGCGCATACCTCTACCAGCGTGATCGTCGCAAGCTCACCCAGCTCACGCACGACGACTCGTTCGTCCAGCTGATGGTCGAGAACGGCGACATCACCGCCGAGCAGGCGGTGCACCATCCCTACCGCAACATCGTGCTGAAGTCGGTCAATGGCAAGTACGTGCAGCCCCGGTTCACCACGCTGGTGCGCATCCACGGCGATCGGTATCTAGTGTGCAGCGATGGTCTGACCGACTATGTCGAGACCGACGATCTCACGGCCGCCCTGGACATCGATGATCTCGACGAGGCCGCCGACAAGCTCATCGACCTCGCGTTGAGCGCGGGGGCTCCCGACAACGTCACCGTCGTCCTGGCCGATCTCGTGCCGGCCGATCCGACCGACGAGCATCCCGGCGAGAGCGGCCCGCCGAATCCCAAGGCGTCGGCCGAGACCGAGCCGATGGCGTTGCCCTGAACGGGCATCGATTCGACCGGTCGTCAGATCTGGCGGCCGCCGCCGCACTCACCCGTGGAGCAGCTCGGCAGTGGCGCTCGTGACCAGCTCGAGCGCCACCCGCTCACCCGGGGCGTACGCCGAGTCGATCGGCGCGGTCGCGTCCAGCTCCTGACCGTCCTCCAGTCGGACGACGAGGCGCTGCTCGTCGACGGCGGGCGCGCTCGCGACCACGGTCGCCGGCAAGGCGGGTGGCGGGTGGACCGGCTCCCCGGTCGGGCCGGCACGTAGGGCGCTCGCGCGCAGGGCGAGCGGCGCCTCGCCGACACCGAACGCCTGCTGCAAGGGTGCGAGCTGCGCATCACGAAGGACCCGGGCGTAGCCGAGGAACAGCGCCGCCTGCTCGTCGACCGGATGCGACCAGACTTCGCGCGGCGTGCCTTGCTGCACGAACCGGCCATCGCGCATCAGCACCACCCGGTCGGCGATCGCGAACGCCTCCTCGTGGTCGTGGGTGACCAGCAAGGCCATCGTCGCCGTCTCGCGAAGCACCCGACGCACGTCAGCCGCGAGCCGCACCCGCAAGGAGGCGTCCAACGCCGACAGCGGCTCGTCGAGCAGCAGCAGCCCGGGCCGAGGCGCCAGCGCGCGGGCCAGCGCGACCCGCTGCCGCTCGCCGCCGGAGAGCGTCGCCGGGGCCCGGTCGGCATAACCGTCGAGCCCCACCATCGCCAGGAGCTCGGCAACGACGCCCACGGTCTCGGAGCGACTCATGCCCTGCCGCCGCGGTCCGTACGCGACGTTCTCGCCGACCGAGAGATGCTCGAAGAGCTGGCCGTCCTGGAACATCAGCCCGAAGCCACGCTTGTGCACCGGCACACCGGCCTGGTCGACACCGTCGAAGAGCACCCTGCCGTGACCGGTCGCCTCCAGGCCGGCGACGGCGCGCAGCAGGCTGGACTTCCCGCACCCGGAGGGTCCCAGGATCGCCACGGTCTCATCACCACGCACCCGCAGACTGACGCGGTCGACCGCGACCGTGCCGCCGAAGTGAACCGCCACCTCGTCGATCACCAGCTCACTCATCAAAAGGCCCCCACGGTCTCCACGCGCAGCCGTTCGACCAGCCCCATGATCGTCACCGTGACGACCGCGAGGATGACCGAGCCCGCCATGGCCATGCCGAAGCTCTCGCCGTCCGGCCGCGAGATCAGCCGGTAGATCACCACCGGCAGAGTCGGATTGTCGGATCTGGCGAGGAACGCGGTCGCGCCGAACTCTCCCATCGATACCGCCATCGCGAATCCTGCGGCTGCCAGCAGCGGTCGCCAGACCACCGGAAGGTCGACCGTCAGCAGGGCGCGGACGTACGACCCGCCCAGGACCATGGATGCCTGTCTCAGCCGATCGTCGATCTGCTGCAGCGCCGGCGTGATCGTGCGGACGACGATCGGCAGCGCGACGGTCGCCTGAGCGATCGGGACCAGCACCGACGAGGTGCGCAGATCCAGCGGTGGGCGATTCAGGGTGATGAAAAAGCCGAAGCCAACGGTCACTGCCGAGACGCCCAGCGGCAGCATGAAGGCCGCGTCGAAGGCCCGTACGGCACGTCGTCCGGCCTGGGTGCTGACCGCGCGCGACACGACGAAGGCCACCATCGCGCCCAGCAGCAGCGCGATCACCGTCGCGTTCAGCGCAATGACGACGGAGGCACGAAGCGCATCCCACACGGTGACCAGCAGCGCATTGTTTGACCCTCGGGTACCGAGCGCGAGGTAGTTGTCCACGGTCCACCGACCCCCGCGCTGGAAGGAACGCACTACGAGAGAGGCGATCGGGGTGACGAGGAAGACCACCACGAGAGCCGTGATCGCGAAGACCGGCCACTCGCTCTTGCGGGGTCGGCGACGTACCGGCCGCACCGTCGCGCGCTTGGCCGGCGCACGCCGGACGCGCCCGATGACCACCAGCAGCCCCAGGACGACGATTAGCTGCAGCACCGACAGCACGGCGGCCGTGCTCAGATCGAGAAAGTGAGCGGTTTGTAGATATATCTCGGTTTCGATTGTTCCGTAGCGCAAGCCGCCCATGGTGAGGACGACGCCGAACGCGGTCGCGCAGAACAGGAACACGACGGACGCCGACGAGACGATCGCCGGACGGAGCGCAGGCAGCGTCACAGTCCGGAAGACCGTGAACGGCGCCGCGCCCAGCGCCGCGGCCGTCTCCTCTGATCGCGGGTCGAGTCCCTGCCAGGCCGCGCCGACCGATCGGGCCACGACCGAGACGTTGAAGAACACCAGCCCTATGATGATCGCCGTCCACGTGCCGTCCAGCCCGAGGAAGCCCAGCGGCCCAGCCTCGCCCAGCAACGTGCGAAAGGCGACGCCGACGACGACGGTCGGCAGCACGAATGGCATGACGACGACCGCCCGCAGCACCGCCTGGCCGGGAAAGTGAAAGCGGTAGAGGCAGTAGGCGACCGGTAGCCCGAGCAGCACCGAGATCAGCGAGGCGATCGTCGCCTGCGCGATCGTGAGCCAGATCAACCGCCGGATCCGGGAGCTACCCATCGCCTCGGCGAAGCCCGACAGATCCAGCGTCCCGTCGACGATCAGTCCACGCTGCAGCATCCCGGCGACCGGCACCAGGAAGAAGATGGTCAGGAATGCCAGCGGCAGCACGGCCACCGCGACCAACAGCCAGGTGGGCGCCGACGACCGAGCGGGACGTCGTACGGCGACGTCCCGCTCGGCCTGGACCGCGGCTTCCCTCACGTGCTATCTCCTGCTACCTACGGCTGCCATCTCCCGCGACGTGCTGCTGCCATGTGCGGCTCCCATCTCAGGACGAGGTGACGTCGGCCCACTCTTTCAACCAGGCATCTCGGTTCGCCGCGATCTTCTCCGGCTCGATCACGAGGGGCTCGGTCGACAGCGGCGCGTAGGTCGCCCATGCCTCCGGCAGCTCAACGTCGCTGGCCGGGTACATGTACATGTTGTCCGGGATCGACTTCTGGAACTCCGTGCCGCTGATGAAGTCGATGAACGCCTGCGCGCCCTCGACGTTGTCGGCTCCCTTGACGATCCCGGCGTACTCGACCTGCCGGAAGCAGGTGCTCAGCACGGCGGATGTCGTCGGCTCGCTGCCGCCCTCGGGAATGGTGAACGGAGGGGACGAGGCGTACGACAGCACTATCGGGCGGGCGCCGTTGCCCTCGCCGCCGGAGAAGTCCACGGAGTACGCATCGGTCCAGCCGTTGGTGATCTTGGCGCCGTTGGCCAGCAGTGCGGTCCAGTAGTCCTGCCAGCCGGTCTCGCCGTACTTCGCCACGGTAGCGAGGAAGAAGGCCATCCCCGGTGACGAGGTGACGGCGCTCGGGGTGACGAAGAGGTCCTTGTACTCCGGCTTGATGAGATCCTCGAGCGAGGACGGGGCGACGATTCCGTTGGCCGCGAACCACTCGTTGTCGACGTTCAGGCAGACATCGCCGAAGTCGATCGCGGTCAGCTCGTTGCTCGTTCCCGCCAGCGCCAGCTCCTTCGACCGCTCGCTCTGCGCGGGCGACTCGTAGGGCTCGAGCACGTCCTCCTCGATGGGCCGCGAGGCGAAGGTGTTGTCGACCCCGAAGACTACGTCAGCGACCGGGGCGTCCTTGCTCAGGATCAGCTTGTTGGTCACCTCGCCGGCGTCCCCGCCAGCCTGGATCTCGACGGTGAAGCCGGAGTCCTTCTCGAACTGCTCGATGAGCTCCTCCGGAGCGTTCCATGAGTCGTGGGTCATCACGGTGACGGTGCTCTCGGCGTCCTGCCCGGACGATCCGGAGTCCACGCCACACGCCGTCAGCGTGAACGCGCAGGCGATGGTGGCGAGCGTCGCTGCGGCGCCCCGGTGCTTTGACATGTTCCCTCCAAGAATGCAAGGGAGCCCGAGCACGCCAAGGCGTGCCCGACTGAGTCCCGACTTCCTACACCGGTGCTAGCCGGATCAGGTTCGAGGGTCTGCGGACCATCCGCACTCTCAGCGCCGTACAGCGCTCCCCTGTCGTATGCGCCCACAAATATAGCCCTCGGCCGAGGGGACGTTGGGTTCCCCTCGGCCGAGTAGTCGTCGCGGTGGTGGATCAGGTGCTGGTCAGGATACCGGCGCCGTACCCGTAGAACAGAGTGATCTCCAGCGGCCCGGTGGCCTCGATCTCCCAGGTCGTGCTCGCGCCGCTGCCGGTGATCTCGTTCTTGGTGAGCGTGTAGCCCTCGCCCTCGAGCGCGGCGACCCAGTCCTCGTACGCGGCCTCGGGATCGTCGACCTCGAAGCTACCGAAGCACGAGTTCTCATAGCAGTAGGTGGAATCCGGCGCGACGGTCACCGATGCCGGAACCGGGAACTCGCCGGGCAGGGTGCTCGATCCCGAGCCACCACCCGAGCCCCCGGTCGGCGAGGGATCCTCGGTCTCGGTCTCGGTCGGGCTCTCCGTCTCGGTCTCAGTGGGGCCACTATTGCCGCCCTGCTCCTGGGTGGTCGTGGCCGAGCTGGCGGACGAGTCGTCATCGTTCCCGCCGGTCACCAGGATGATCGTCACGACGATCGCGGCCACCGCGACCAGCGCGGCGGCGATGATCCAGGGGAGCTTGCTGCTCTTGCTCGGCGGCTGACCCCATCCCGGTCCGCCGGGGCCACCTGGCCCGCTCGGGCCCATCGGGCCGGCGGCGGAGGCGCCGTACGAGCCGTCCATCTGCTGTGACGGCCACGGCTGCCCGGCCTGGCCCTGGTAACCCTGATGCGGCTGGGTGTAGGCCTCGTACTGCTGCATGTACGGATCGGCCTGGTAGCCGCCCTGCTGCGTCGCGTCCTGCGGGTAGCTGCCCTGCTGCGCGGCGTCCTGCGGGCTATAGGAAACCGTCGGCGAGTCGTACTGCCCGCCCTGTCCGTTGCCTTCGTTGCCGTACCCGTTAGGACCGTAACCCTGGCTCTCGGGATGCTCCGGGCCGGGCTGTCCCTGATGGGGCTGGCCCGGACCGGCCTGTCCGTAGGGGTCCTGGGGATAGCCGCCGCCGTAATTGGGGGGAGTGGACATCGCTTCTGCACCTGTCGCTCGAAGATCTGGGGGCTTCGCGTGACGGTCGCCGCTCGGCACACCGCGCCTGACTACCGCCACGCAGACACCCTTTTCAGACACACTAGACGGTATGACGGTTCCATCCACCCACCCGTTGGGTCGATTCATCGCAGGGCTGCCCAAGGCCGAGCTGCACGTGCATCACGTCGGCTCGGCGTCGCCGGCCGTCGTGGCCGAGCTGGCGGCGCGCCACCCGGGGACCGTGCCGACCGATCCAGACGCGCTCACCGATTACTTCACCTTCACCGACTTCGCCCATTTCATCGAGCTTTACCTATCGGTCGTCGACCTGGTGCGTACGCCCGAGGATGTCCGGTGGCTGACCTACGGCGCCGCCCAGGAGCTCGCCGCGCAGGGGGTTCGGTACGCCGAGCTCACCTGCACGCCGGAGACCTCCGTCGTCCGCGGCATCCCGGCGGAGGGGTACGTCGAGGCGATCGAGGACGCCCGGCTGAGTGCACAGCGCGACCTGGGCATCGAGCTGCAGTGGATCTTCGATATCGCCGGCGAGAACGGCGTACCGGGCGCCGACACCACCTTGCAGGTTGCCCTGGACCATGGCCCTTCGGCGCTGGTCGGCTTCGGGCTCGGTGGCCCGGAGATCGGCGTCCCGCGTGCGCAGTTCAAGCCGCACTTCGATGCGGCACGCTCGGCTGGACTCCTGTCGGTGCCGCACGCCGGTGAGTCGACCGGGCCGCAGACCATCCGGGACGCGATCGAGCACCTGAGTGCCGAGCGGATCGGGCACGGCATCGCGGCCGCCCAGGACCCGCAGCTGCTGTCGTTGCTGGCCGAGCGGCAGATCACCCTCGAGGTGTGCCCGACCTCCAATGTCGCCACCCGATGCGTCGCCGACACCGCCCAGCATCCGCTGCCACAGCTGGCGGCGGCCGGCGTCCCCGTCACGATCAACAGCGACGACCCGCCGATGTTCGGCACCACCCTGTGCCGGGAGTACGAGATCGCGGCCGACCTGCTGTCCCTCGACCGCAACGGGCTGGCTGAACTGGCGCGCGAGAGCGTCCGTCGCTCATTCGCGCCGGAGCAGACCAAACCCCGGATCCTCCGCGAGATCGATGAGTATGTCGCCAAGCCCTGAGGCCGGTCGGGCGCGTCCGAGCGCCCGGTCGAGATCAGTGGGCATCGCGCCAAGCCCACCGCGCAGCAAGCCGGCCGCGGGTGAGACCTCCCGCCGGTCGAATGGTGCGCGCACCACGGGCAAGCGAGCAGCTGCGGGCACCCGCGCGACGAGCGGGCGAGCTGCTGCCCCCACGCGTGCGGCGAGCGGGCGCTCCAGCAGTCCTGCACGCAGCACCGTCGGCGCGCGCCGCCCGGCGAAGCGCACGACGTCCTCGCGGCCCCGCAAGCGGATGTCGGCCGCCCGCGCCCGGATGCTGGCCCGCCGCCGTCGTGCGCTGAGCCTGCTCGTGGCCGCCGTCCTCGCGGCGACGACGATCTGGGTGATCTCCACGGGCGAGGATCCCGACGTCCGCACCGGGCCGGCCCCGACCGACCCGGCCGCCTTCATCGAGTACGCCGTGCTCCCGGCCCAGGAGGAGATGGCGGAGTTCGACGTCCCCGCCTCGGTGGCGTTGGCTCAGTCGATCATCGAGTCGCACTGGGCGCAGAGCGAGCTCACCGTCGAGGGACGCAACTTCTTCGGCATCAAGTGCGCGGGGGAGTCGCCGTTCGCCACCGGTTGCATGGAGAAGGTCACCACGGAGTGCACGCCGTCCGGCGAGTGCAGCGAGGTGGTCGACGCGTTCCGCACCTACGACAGCGCCGAGGACTCCTTCCGCGACCACGGTCATTTCCTGTCCAACAATCCGCGATACGAGCAGGCCTTCGAGCACGTCGACGACCCCGACCGGTTCGCGCGCGAGATCCAGGAGGCCGGCTACGCCACCGACCCCGAGTACGCCGACAAGGTCATCTCGCTGATGAACCAGTACGACCTGTACCAGTACGACGACGAGTGATCGGGTGGGTCACTGGGCGGTGAAGTGGGGGTCGCGGCGTTCGAGGTTGGCCCTGATGCCCTCGGCGCAGTCCTGGGTGGCCCAGTGGGCGGTCTGCTCGGCCAGCTCCCGGTCGAGCACCGCCTTGACCTCGTCGGCGAGCGAGCCGCGCAGCGTCTCCCGGATCGAGCGGACGGCGATCGGCGCGTTGCCCGCGATCTCGGTGGCGAGCTCGAGCGCACCGGCGTAAGGGTCGTCGTTCAGCCGGTCGACCAGGCCGATCCGCAGCGCCTCCTCACCCTTGACCGCGCGAGCGGTCAGCAGCATCTCGGCAGCCTTCTGCTCGCCGACCAGCCGCGGCAGCGTGACGCTCAGCCCGAAGCCCTGATGGAATCCGAGCCGGGCGAAGTTGGCATGCAGGCGGGCGGACGGCGCGGCGACCCGGAAGTCGGCCATGACCGCCAGGCCCAGACCGCCCCCGACCGCGGCGCCCTGGACCGCCGCGACGATCGGGGTGGCGATGCGGAACAGCTCGGCGGCGTGCGTGTAGAGGCGCCGGGAGGTCTCGGTGCGCTCCGGGCCGAAGCCGCCGCCGGAGTCGCCGAAGTTGGCGCCCGCGCAGAAGTTCTTGCCCTCGGAGCACAGCACGATCGCGCGCGTGTCGGGGTCGGCGTCCGCCTCGGCCCCGGCGTTCACGATCTCGCCGATGATCTCCTGGTCGAAGTAGTTGTGCGGCGGTCGGCTTACCTTGAAGACGGCAACGTACCCGTCTTTCGATACCTGTAGATCTCCCATGCCCCTAGGTCCTCTCGTCTTGCGGTGGGTTCTTCCCCGCTGTGCCCGGATGCAGCGAGATCGTCAGTGGATGATGCCCGAGCCGGAGACGATCACATCGTGCAGCGAGCCGTGCGCGGCGACGTCCTTGCCGAGGTCGCAGGCGAGCTGTTTCTCGTCGCCGTACTCGCCGCGCCACGCGTAGAGCCGCCGGGTGAGCTGCTGCAGCCGGTACTCCTGAGTCATGCCGATCGCGCCGTGCGCCTGGTGGGCGGCACGCACGGCGACCGAGGCGTTCTTGTCGGTCACCTGCTTGAGCGCCTTGATCTCGAACGGCGCGGGGCCGCGTAGGCAGGCCAGGCCTGCGCGGTCGACGTTCAGCGACGACATCGTCGCCAGTTGGGCGAGCGTGACGACGTGCTGCTGCACCGCCTGGAAGCGACCGACCGGCTGGCCGAATTGCACCCGCTCGTTGGTATAGCTGCGGGTCAGCTCGCTCATCGCCTCCAGCGCACCGGCCATCTGGGCCGCGCGCGCGAGCGCGCCCATCAGGAAGACGTCGGCCTCGGTCTCGCCGGCGATCGTGCCGTCGATGCGGACGTCGTCGCTGGGCATGCCTGCCATGTCGACGCCCTCGCGGGTGACGTCGACCGGCGAGGTGTAGGCCTTGCCGTCGACGACACCGACGAGCAGCGCCGCGCCCCGCGCCCACGGGACCCGACGCACCTCGCCCGTCACCTTGTCGCCGTCCACCGAGAGCCCGTCGGACGTCGGAACAACGGCGAGCGCACCCTCGGGGATCTGCTGCCCGGCCGAGGCCAGGACGGCTGCGGCGTTCATCGTCTCGGCCAGCGGCAGAGGTGCGGCGTACTCGCCGCTCGCGTGCAGGATCGCCAGTCCATCGAGGATCGAGCCACCGGACCCACCGGCGTCCTCGTCGACGCCGACGAGGTGCAGCCCCATCTCGGTGACCTCACGCCACAGCCGCTCGGGGACGGCGCCGTCTCGCTCTGCCTGCGCGACGACCTCGTGCGTGCAGCGCTCGCGGAACAGCCCGCGGACGGTCTCGACGAGGTCGCGATCGGCTCTTACGTCGCTCATCGCTTGTTCAGCCCCTTCGAGATGACGGTGCGCAGGATCTCGTTCGTGCCACCACGGATCGACCAGGACGGCGAGACGAGGATGGCGCGGGCGAGCAGTGACTCGTACGGATCGTCGGAGTGCAGATCCGGCGTCCGGCCGTAGTGTCGCGCGACGATGTCGGTGCACTCCTGCTCGAATCGCGTCGCCATCTCCTTGATGAGCGCGGCCTCGGTGACAGGCGTCTTGCCCTCGTCGACCATGCGCGCGACGGACAGCGACAACCCGCGGAAGGCCCAGCAGCGCGCGGCGATCGCGCCGAGATCGGCCTCGGCGGCGGTGTCGCCTTCGATCGTCCGTGACTTGGCCCAGTTCTCCAGGATCGGCATCACCGACATCCACCGGTCGACGCCGCCGCGCTCGAGTACCAGCTCAGCGGTGTTCTGGCCCCAGCCGCCGCCGACCTCACCCATGCGTGCCGAGTCGGGCAGGAACATGTCGTCGAAGTGCATCTCGCAGAAGTGCCTGGTGCCGTCGATGAACGGGATCTTGTGGATCGTGAGGCCCTCGGTGTCGCGCGGGACGACGAACTGGGTGAGGCCCTGGTGCTTGTCCTCCGACGTCCGGAACAGCGCCAGGATGTGCGTCGACTCGTAGGCGCCCGAGGTCCAGATCTTCGCGCCGTTGACTCGCCAGCCGTCGCCGTCGCGGGTGGCGCGGGTGCGTAGGGAGGCGAGGTCGGAGCCGGAGTCCGGCTCGCTCATACCGATCGCGAACGACAGCTCGCCGCTGACGATGCCGGGGAGGATCTCGCGCTTCTGCTCCTCGGTGCCGTGCTTGGCGATGCTCGGTCCGCTCTGCCGATCGCCCACCCAGTGGTAGCCGACCGGCGCACCGACGGCGAGCAGCTCCTCGACGACGATCAGCCGCTCGACCGCCGTCCGGCCGTGGCCGCCGTATTCCTTCGGGAGCGCCATTCCGAGCCAGCCTTGCGAACCGAGATCCTTCGAGAACTCCGGGTCCACCTCGCCGGACATGCCCAGCCCGAGCGCGTAGCTGCCCTCGGGAAGCCGCTCGCGCAGCCAGTCGCGTACCTGCCTCTGTAGGGCGAGCTCGTCGTCGGTGAGCTCGGTGGCTTCCAGCCTCATGGGCGCCTCCGCAGTCCTTTTATCCGAACCTACGCGCCACAGGATTACTTAGCAATGTGAACTAACCTGTGGCGGTCAGATGCCGATCTGTGCCGCCACGTTCTCCAGGCCGCCGTCGGCGACCATGGAGCGAAGCCGCTTCTTGTCGTACTTGCCGACGCTCGTCTTCGGTACCTCGGTGATCATCAGATAGCGGTCTGGCAACCACCACTTCGCGAAGTCCTTCGACAGGAACTCACGCAGCTCGTCCTCGCTCGGCAGGTCATTCTGGTCGACCGGCACGACCGACGCGACGGGTCGCTCGTTCCACTTCTCGTCCGGGACGCCGAACACCGACGCCTCTTTGACCTTCGGGTGCGACATGAGCCCGTTCTCCAGGTCGATCGAGCTGATCCACTCGCCGCCGGACTTGATGAGGTCCTTCTGCCGGTCGCGCAGCGAGATGAAGCCCTCCGGGCTGATCGAGCCGATGTCGCCGGTGTTCAGCCACCCGTCGACGATGGCATCCTTCGTCCGCTCGTCGTTGTAGTAGCCGGACGCGGTGTACGGCGAGCGCACGTGGATATTCCCCATGGCGACGCCGTCCCACGGGAGCTCGTTGTTCTCGTCGTCGACGATCCGCACCTTCATGAACGGGAAGGGGATGCCGCCGGTGAGCCGGAGAGCCCAGATCTTCTCGGGATCCTCGTCCTTCAGCGTGGTCTTGATGTGGTTGAAGCAGATCTGCGGCGACGACTCGGTGTGGCCGTAGCCCTGCAGCACCCACGTGCCGTAGGTGTCCTCGAACCACTGCATGACCGCGCGCGGCGGCGCTGACCCGCCGAGCCACAGGGTGTCGAGCGAACTGAGGCACCCTTCGGATCGCCCGTGGTGGCGGAGGTGTAGCACATCGCGGCCGCCGTCCGCTCGCTGAAGTCGCGGAACTCGAAGTCGTCGTCCCCGGTCGCGACGAACTCCTCGTACGAGGTCACCGGGGACAGCGAGGTCTCCGGCATCTCGTCCTTGTCGCAGAGCAGGACGAACTGCTTGACGGTGTCGATGCCGCCCTCGGCGATCATCTTCTCGACGTTCGGGATCTGGTCGACGTCCAGGAAGAGCATCGAGTCCTCGGCGTGGTTCACGATATAGCGCTGCTGCTCGGGGAAGAGCCGCATGTTGATCGTGTGGCAGATCGCCTCCACAGCGGGGATCCCGTAGTACAGCTCGAAGTGGCGGTAGTGGTTCCACGCGAGGGTGCCGATGCGGTCACCCCGCTTCACGCCGGCCTTCTCCAGAGCGGAGGCGAGCTTGCGCACCCGCTGACCGAACTCGCGGTAGGTGTACTCGTGGTACGTGCCGGTCTCGAGCCGGGTGATGATCTTCTTGTCGCCGAAGAGGCGCTCGGTACGCCACAGCAGCGACTGCAGGAGCAGCTGCTCGTCCATCATGAGGCCGTCCACCGCATCCTCACTTGTCTACTGTCGTGGGCTTGGCGGTGGTGCGCGCCTTGGCGGCCTCACGGGCGCCGGTCTCGGCGACGCCGCTGGCCTTCGAGCGTTCGGCGAGCTCCCTGTAGGTCAGCGGCTTGCGCTCGAAGGCACCTTCGTGGGCGGCGATCGCCTCGCGCTTGACCTGCAGCTCGGGGTGCTTCTCGGCGAGCTTGGCGTGCTTGTCGAGCTGTTTGCGCCACTTGGTGATGATCTCGCGGTTGCCGTTGCCCAGACCCTCCCACGATGTCGGCGCCTCGTTCGGTCCGGCGGGCGCGGCGGCGCCGCTGTGAAAGGCGGGCGCGCTCATCATCCTTCGGGTCTGCTGGTCGCACAGCGGGCAGGGCGGGTTCGGGGTGTCGGAGCTCGGCACGAGGATCTCGAACCGGACTCCGCAGTCGCAGCGGTAGTCATACAGCGGCACAGGTGGTCACTTTCCTTGCATGTCTGGCGACGGGTTCTGCCACGCTCTTACCGCACGCGGTGGCTTCAACCACGCGATCAGGCGATGAGCGGGGTAAAAGCCACCGCATCCGGCATACGGCGGGGGGGCGCCGGGGGGGCTACGTGTAGTAGTTGCCCGGGCCGATCTTGAGCTCGTTGAGCTGGTTGGCGTCGTGGCCGAAGATCACCTTGGCGTTCTTCTGCTCGGCGATGTTGCGGATCCGCTCGACGGATTCGAACCAGGCGACCGTGTCGTAGACGATGCCCGCGGCGACCGCCGGAGGACCGTAGCTCTCCTTCAGGTAGAGCGAATCGGAGGCGAAGATCATCGTGCCCTCGTCCTCGAGGTCGACCTGCAGCGAGAGCGTTCCCCAGGTGTGGCCTGGCGTCTGCAGGATGGTGACCCCCGGCATGATCTCGGTGTCCTCGGTGATCGTCGACAGCGGCAGCCCGTCGTAGTCACTCTTGATGTGGGCGCCCTGGTTGTACCCGTCGAACGAGTAGGCCCCGACCTTCTCGCGCTCGTCGACGATGATCTTCGTGTCGGTGTTCGCCCACATCTGCGCGTTGGCGGCGTGGTCCAGGTGCAGGTGCGACAGCACCAGGTAGTCGATGTCGCTGGGCTCGAGCTTGCACTGCTTGAGCCGGTTGTCGAGCCACATCTCCTCATCGACCGCGTCGCACGGGAAGAACTGCGCGAGCCCTGCCTTGCCCCAGCGGTCCTCCCAGTCGCGCGGGACGCCGGTGTCCCACAGCAGCTTCTCTCCGTTGGCGTGCTCGATCAGGACGACGTGAGTGGGGACCTCGACCCAGTCACGCTGTTTGTCGGTGTTGTCCGGCGTCAGCATCCGGGCCGGGTCGATGAGCAGCCACACCAGGTCTGCGTGCATCGTTCCCGAGGTCATGATCGTGGCCTTGGTCTTGCCGTTGCTTGCCATCAGCCCTCCAGGCTTGCTCGACTCTCGGCAGATCTCGGCGGTCGGCGACGCGTTGTCGCCGTCTTGTGATCTGCGCTACTATCACCCTGCACTTTCTATAGAAAGACGTCAAGTGGTGTCCGGGCCGGCGGCCGGGGTAGGTCCCGTGGACCGCGCCGCTCCCTGCACCGTGACCTGGATCTATAGACCCGCCCCGATCGTCATGAGCCGGAGGAACAGGCAGATGACCAACGAGAACTCCGCTGCGTACGCCGCCAAGCCGTGGCTTGCGCTGTACGACGAAGGCGTCGGCGCCGAGACGGCGATCGAGTTCAGCAGCGGCCTGGACATGCACCGCCAGTCGGTGCAGCGTCACCCCGACAAGCCCGCGCTGTTCTACTTCGACACGCCGATGAGCTTCGCAGAGCTCGACCGGCTCAGCGACGCGTTCGCGGTCGCGATGCACGACGAGCTCGGGGTCGGCGCTGGCGATCGCGTCATGCTGCAGCTGCAGAACATGCCGGCCTTCCTCATCAGTCAGTACGCCGCCTGGAAGCTCGGCGCGATCGTCGTCCCGGTCAACCCGATGTTCAAGACCGACGAGCTCGTGAAGCTCGCCAGCGACTCCCAGCCCAAGGTGCTGGTGCAGCTGGACACGCTGTACGCCGATCTGCACGAGGCGATCGAGGCGCGGGGGACCACGATCGTCACGGCGTCCGCGCTGGACTACTGCAGTCAATGGCCCGCCGACCGGCTCGGCGAGATGACCCGACCCGAACCCGGCGGGGGCGGCGACCTGGGCGAGCTGTGTAAGAAGTACGACGAGCAGCGGCCTGAGCACCACGAGCCCGGGCCGGACGACACCGCCTATCTGGTCTACACCTCGGGGACGACCGGCCCGCCGAAAGGCGCGATGAACACCCATCGGGCGGTGGTGTTCAACTCCGAGAACTACCGCGTCTACTGCGGGCTCGACGAGGACGACGTCTGCCTGGCGATCGCGCCGCTGTTCCACGTCACCGGCCTGATCGCGCACATCGGGGTGTGCGCCCTGCTCGGTATGCCGATGGCGCTGGGCTACCGGTTCGACCCCGTCGTCCAGCTGCGGCTGATCGAGCAGCATCAGTGCACCTGGGTGATGGGCGCAATCACCGCCTACATCGCGATCATGAACGAGCCGACCATCGACGACTACGACCTGTCGTCGATCAAGAAGCTGTGGAGCGGCGGTCAGGCGGTCTCACCCAGCACCGTCGACCAGCTCGCGGACAAGCTCGGCGGCTATGTGCACAACCTCTACGGCCTGACCGAGTGCACCTCCGAGTCGCACGCCGTCCCATCCGCTCGCAAGGCACCGGTCGATCCCCGCAGCGGTGCGCTGTCCGTCGGGCCTCCGGTGCCCGGGTACGAGTGCCGGGTGGCCGACGAGGAGGGCAACGACGTCCCGGTCGGGGACGTCGGCGAGATCGTGATGCGCTCGCCCAGCATCGTCCCCGGCTACTGGAACAAGCCGGAGGAGTCGGCCAAGGCGATCCGTGACGGGTGGCTGTTCACCGGGGACGTCGGCTTCATGGACGACGACGGCTGGTTCTACATCGTCGACCGCAAGAAGGACATGATCGTCGCCTCCGGATTCAAGATCTGGCCGCGGGAGGTTGAGGACGTGCTCTACAAGCATCCCGCCGTCCGCGAGGCCGCGGTGATCGGCGTGCCGGACGAGTACCGTGGCGAGACCGTCGCGGCGTTCGTGAGCCTGAAGCCGGGCGCCAGCGCGGACGCCGAGGAGATCAAGGCCTTCTGCAAGGAGCGACTGGCCGCATACAAGTACCCCCGCAGCGTCGAGGTCATCGACGAGGTGCCCAAGACCGCGAGCGGCAAGATCATGCGGCGAGAGCTGCGTCGATGACCATCCGTGCGGCCGAGACCGCGTTCGTCCTCGACACGACCGCGCAACTCAGCCCGCAGATCGCCGTGTGGCTTCGCGACCGGATCATCTCCGGGCACTTCGCGCCACAGGACAAGCTCAAGCCCGAACACATTGCCGAGATGTGCGGGGCGAGCGCGACCCCGGTGCGCGAGGCGCTGATGACACTGCACGGCGAAGGCCTAGTCTCCTTCGCGCCCGGGCGCGGGTTCACCGTCCGGCCGCTGACCAGACAGGACATCGAGGACCTCATGTCGGCGCACGCACACTTCGCCGCTCTGCTGACCGAGCGCGCCGCCCGCGCGCTGAGCGACGCTGATGTGCAGAAGCTGCGCGAGATCCAAGCGGCGATCGGGGACGCCGCTGGTCGTGAGGACTTCGACGAGGTCGAGCGGCTGGACGACGAGTTCCACCGCATCATCAACCGTTCCACGGGCTCCGACCGGCTCAAGTGGCTCTACCGGACGACGATGCGCTTCATCCCGCATCGGCTCTTCGATCAGATCGAGGGGTTCAAGGAGGCCGCGGTCGAGGATCACGTGGTGATCATCAAGGGCCTGATCAACCGCAACCCCGAGGCGGCGGCCGCCGCGATGCGCGCGCACTGGCTGAACGTCGCGACGATGCTGATCCGGCATATGCGCACCCACGGAGCGCTCGCCGACGGCTGAGCGGCCCCCGGTCGCGGTGCGGCGCGGAGCTCGACGACATTCGTTCACCCGCGCCTCACCGAGTGCATACCCCGACAGGGTGCCGTTTGTGGTTGGCTCATGCCCATGACCGCTTCCCGCACGATCCGCGTCGGCGTCCAGCTGCAACCCCAGCACGCCGACTACGCCCAGATCCGCGACGCCGTCCGCCGCGCCGAAGACCTCGGCGTCGACATCGCGTTCAACTGGGACCACTTCTTCCCACTGTACGGCGCTGCCGACGGCAAGCACTTCGAGTGCTGGACGATGCTGGCGGCCTGGGCCGAGCAGACCTCGCGGATCGAGATCGGCGCGCTGGTCACCTGCAATGCCTACCGGAACCCCCAGCTGGTCGCCGACATGGCGCGCACCGTCGACCACATCTCCGACGGCCGGCTGATTCTTGGAATGGGCTCGGGGTGGTTCGAGAAGGACTTCGATGAGTACGACTTCGAGTTCAAGACCGCCGGACGGCGCCTCGATGACCTGCGCGACGCGCTGCCGCTGATCGAGGCGCGACTCAACCAGCTCAACCCGCCGCCGACCCGCGAAATCCCCGTGCTGATCGGCGGTGGCGGTGAGAAGAAGACGCTGCGCCTGGTCGCGCAGTACGCCGACATCTGGCACACCTTCGCCCAAGGCGACGAACTCGCCCACAAGATCGACGTCCTCAAGCGGCACTGCCACGACATCGGTCGCAAGGTCGAGGAGATCGAGATCTCCGTCGGTGTCGACGGCCGCGGCCGGGAGGGCCGGGCTCTCGACGACCCAGAGGTCGAAGGTCGGGCCTTGTTGGAGGCCGGCGTCTCGCTGTTCACCATCGGGGTCGGCGGCCCGGACTACGACCTGGCCATGGTGGAGAAGTACGTCGGCTGGCGCGACCAGCTCAACGGCTGAGCACAGCGTAGATTCGACCCATACACCGCGCGACCGGAAGGCCACCACATGAGCGAGAACTACCGACCGAGCCCGACCAGCTGGGTGCGCAAGCACGTGGAGAAGATCGAGGCGGCGGGCACCACGGACGTCGCCGACATCCAGGGCATGCCCGTCGTCCTGCTCACCATGACTGGCCGCCAGTCCGGCGACACCCTGAAGGTGCCGCTGATGCGCGTCGAGGACAACGGCGTGTACGCCGCCGTCGCCAGCAAGGGCGGCGCCCCCGAGCATCCGCAGTGGTTCTACAACATCAAGGCGCAGCCCGACATCGCCCTGCAGGACGGCACGGAGGTCTCGCAGGTGCGGGCGCGCGAGATCGGCGGTGAGGAGCGGGCGCAGTGGTGGGAGCGGTGCGTGGCTGCTTACCCGGCGTACGCCGAGTATCAGACCAAGACTGACCGGCTGATTCCGGTCTTCCTTCTGGAACCCCGCTAGCCGAACCCGGCCGTGTGCGGGATGACTCGCTAAGCGGGTCGTCCTTCACGCAATCGGCTCGAGCCTGTCGTTGAATATTGAACGACTACGTCGTATGCTCGAGACATGACAGCACCCACCCGCATGCCCGTCGTGTATCTCGGCCACGGCGCCCCGCCGCTCGCCGACGACGCGCTGTGGACCTCTCAGCTCGCCGAGTGGTCACGTGATCTGCCGCGGCCCAAGGCAATCCTGGTGGTGTCGGCGCATTGGGAGGCGGCGCCGGTCACCTTGGGAGCCACCCGCACCGTCCCGCTGACCTACGACTTCTGGGGATTCCCGCAGCGGTACTACGAGGTGCAGTACGCCGCCCCAGGGGCTCCGCAGCTCGCCAGCGAGGTCGCCCGGCTGCTCGGCGACGTCGCGCACGACGAGCAGCGCGGTCTCGACCACGGCGCCTACGTGCCCCTGGTGGAGATGTACCCGGACGCCGACATCCCGGTGCTGCAGCTGTCCATGCCGACCCTCGCACCAGCCGAGCTGTTCGAGATGGGGCGGCGGCTTGCGCCGCTGCGCGAGCAGGGGGTGCTGGTGATGGGAAGTGGATTCGTCACCCACAACCTGCGACTGATCGAGTTCGGTCACGGCGGCGCTGCCGATCAGCGGCACGGCTGGTCGGTCGACTTCGACGAGTGGACCACCGACGCGATGCGCCGCGGTGATGTCGACGCGCTCCTGGACTTCATGCACAAGGCGCCGGCTGCGCAGCTCGCCCATCCGCGCACCGAGCACTTCGCGCCGATCTTTGTGTCCATGGGGGCGGCGTACGGCGCGGACGGCGCTGCTTTCCAGGCACGGTCGGTGATCGACGGATACTGGTACGGCCTAGCGAAGCGCTCGTTCCAGATCGCCTGACGGCGCCCGGCCTCGCCGTCCGCGATCAGTCGGACGAGGCGAGCCGGGACTGGTCGCGCCGTCCTCGGCCAGACGGACGATCAGGCGAGCCGGAACCGGTCCCGCTCGATCAGGCGGACGAGGCCGGCCGGGAATCGGTCGCGCCGCGCCCGGCGGCCGCCGGCTGGTCGGTCTTGCTGCGGCCCGCTACCGCGATCGACAGCAGCGCTCCCACCAGCACGAGGAAGTGCCCCGCCGGGAGCCCCCAGCCGAGCACGGAGGTGGTCAGCGCCGGGGTCTGGTCGACGTCCGCCATGAACCAGGCAGACCACGCGTTGCCCAGCAGCGCGGCGATCGCGGCCGGCAGTGCGCCGACGAAACCCCCTCAGACACCGGGCCGGAACACCGTAAAGCTCAGCGATTCCCTAACACGCCGAGTTCGCGCTGGTCAGCGGGTCCGGCGAGGCTCAATGACCGCGGAAGGCCTCCTCGAGCCACCATGCCGCCTCGTCCCGGGTCACCTTCGCGTCGATCAGCATGGGGCGCTTCCGCGGACCCTCCAGCCAGTCGCGGACGGCGTCCAGGTCCGCGGGGCTTCGCACCGTGACCGCCTCGAAGCCGTACCCGCGGCCGATCGCGGCGATGTCGGTCTCGTCGAAGACCACGAGGTCGAGTGGATGCCCGCCCGGGCCGAAGTGGTGCACCTCGGCGCCGTACGCCTCGTCGTTGAAGACCACGACGAGCATGTCCAGCCCGAGCCGGACGACGGTATCCAGCTCGGCCGCGCCCATCAGCGCCCCGCCGTCCCCGAGCGCGGCGACCGTCAGCCGATCGGGCCGAGCGAGCGCTGCGCCGATCGCCGTCGCGAGGCCGAGCCCGATCGCCTGGAAGGCCTGCGTGAAGCAAAATCCGTCCTCGTCAGGAACGTCCAGGAACATGCTTGGGTAGCCCATGAAGTTGCCCGAGTCGACCGCGACGACCCGCTGCTCGGGCAGCATGGCGTCCAGCTCGATGCACAGCCGCCGGGGGTCGATCAGGTGATCAGAGCTCGCATCGTCGTACGGCACGTCGCCCCAGCGGGACTCGTTGGCGATCCGCTCGCGCAGCTCATCGGTACGCCAGCCCTCGCTGCGTCCGCTGCCGGCCAGCGTGGCGCTCGCGGTCACCGCGACGTCGCCGTGCACCCCGAAGGTCAGCTCGCGATGCACCCCGATCGCCTCGAGCGTGTCGTCGACCTGCACGACCGTTGCGCCGTCCGCGATCAGCCGGCCATGCCGCATCGTCCACATGTTCAGCGCGCAGCCCCACCCGACGACGAGGTCGGCCTGCGAGATCAGCTCGGCGGCCAGCGGGGTGCTGAACCCGCCGGAGACGTCCAGCGACCACGGGTCGCCGGCGAACAACCCCTTCGCGACCGCGGACGTCGCCAGCAGCGCCCCGTGCGCCTCGGCCAGCTCGACCAGCGCGTCCCGGGCGGACGCCGACCTCGCACCCCGGCCGGCGACGAACACCGGGCGCCGCGACCGGCGGAGCGCTTCGGTGAGCCGGGCGACGTCGTCCGGTGCCGGCTCGAGGGCGGCCGGTGCGGGCGGCAACGTGAGCAGCGCCAGCTCGGCGGCAACGTCGGCCGCCACGATCTCGGACTGCACCGACAGCGGAAGGTTCAGCACCACGGTGCGGCGTCCGTGCACAGCCTCGGCGACCGCGGCGACCGTCTCGTCGAGACAGGTCTCCGCGGACGTGACGCGATGCGGGCGGGCACCGACGGAGGCGGCGAGCGCGTCCTGATCGACCCAGAAGTTGGAGCGTCGATCCCCAGCCTCGGCGGTGACGACGACGAGCGGCGTACGGCTCTTGGCCGCCTCGCCGATGCCCGTGATCGCGTTGGTCAGCCCGCACCCCTGGTGCACGCTCACGCCGGCAGGCCGGCCGGTCTGCCGGCTGTAGGCGTCGGCCAGGGTCGCGGCGCCACCTTCATGGCGAGTCGCGACGAACCGCGCACCTGCCGCGACCATCGCGTTGGTGACATGGAAGTTGCCCGAGCCGATCACCCCCGAGACGAGGTCGACGCCCAGCCGCACCAGTGCCCGGCCGACCGCCTCGGCGACGGTCAGCTCAGCGCTGCCCATCGTTCGCTCAGTCCTCCACGAGCGCCAGCACCCGGCACGGCGAGCCCGATCCATCGACGATCTTCAATGGCGTCGCGATGATCAGCGCACCGGTGGCGGGCAGCTGGTCGAGGTTCTGCAGCTGGGCGAGGCCGTACTTGCCGGCACCCAGGAAGAACGCGTGGCAGGGGAAGGCCGGGTCGAAGGAGTGCGCGGCTCCGGCGTCCGTGCCGACGGTCTCGACGCCGATCCCGATGACGCCGGTCTGCTCGGCCACCCACTGGGCGCACTCCGCCGACATGCCGGGACTGGTCGGCCCGGTATCGGTGTTATTGATCATCTCCTGCTGAGTGGTGCGCGCCGACCACCCCGTGCGGCACAGCAACCAGCCGCCGTCCGGGAGCGGTCCGTGCTCCTGCTGCCATTGGTCGAGGTGCTCGCGCTCGATCACGAAGTTGGGGTCGGCCGCGACCTGCTCGGTCACGTCGATGACCACGGCCGGGCGCAGGAAGACCTCGGCCGGCACCCCGGAGATGTCGCCCTGGTCCTTCCCGGTCACCCAGTGGTTGGGGGCGTCGAAGTGGGTGCCGGTGTGCTCGCCGGTGCGGAAGTTGTTCCAGTACCACCCCGGCCCGCGGTCGTCGTACCGGCTGATCTCCTCGAAGGTGAACCGCTGGGTCTGCCCGAACTCCGGCGGCAACTCGAGGATCGGCGTCTCGTGCGACAGCGGCGCAGTGAGGTCGACGACGCGAATCTTTCGGTCGGTGAGGGCGCGAGCGAGGTCGGACAGCACGGACATGGGGGCTCCGTTCGAGATATGCGGTTCCCGCCATCGTAGGTCCCCCGGATTGTGGAACGTAGTGCTCGCTGAGCGCGCGCTACGTTCCAATCAGGTCAACGGCGGAGGCGTTCGCGGGCGACGGCGGCGACGGCGGTGAGTGGGATGCCGGCCGGGCAGACCTCGGCACACTCGCCGTACGTCGAGCACGGTCCGAAGGTCTCGTCCAGGACGGCGCCTATGGCCTTCGCCCGGCGTCCCCGCTCGATCGCCGGCTGCGGCAGCATCGCGAGATGCGCGAGCTTGGCGCCTGCGAACAGGTGCGCGGCGCCGTTCGGGCAGGCCGCCACGCACGCGCCACAGCCAATGCACGCGGCGAAGTCCAGCGCTGACTCAGCCGCGTCGTGCGGAACCGGCAACGCGTCGGCGTCCGGCGCGGTGCCGGCCATGACGTCGACGTGGCCGCCGGCCTCGATCAGGGCATCGAGCGCCGAACGGTCGACCACCAGGTCGCGGATCACCGGGAATGCCGCCGACCGCAGTGGCTCGATCGTGAGCTCGTCCACGCCGCCGAAGGCCCTGAGGTGTTGGCGGCAGGACGGCGTCCGCGGGGCGGGCCCGTGAGGCGTGCCGTCGACCGTCACGCCGCACGCTCCACAGATTCCCTCGCGGCAGTCGGACTCGAATGCGATCGGCTCGCCGCCCTCGGCGACGATCTGGTCGTTGAGGACGTCGAGCAGCTCCATCAGCGACATCTCCGGGCTGACCTCGGCGAGCTCGTGAGTCTCGAAGTGGCCAGCGTCGGCCGGGCCGCGCTGACGCCATACCCGGATCCTCATCGGAGGTCACCACGTTTCGGCGTCGCCTCCGCTAGCGCTCCGGCTCGCTCAACGACCGTAGAAGGAGAACCGACACGCACGTGGGACTCGACGACCGCGAACGGGAACTCAACGACCGTAGAAGGAGAACCGACACGCGCAGGGGACTCGACGACCGCGAACGGGAGCTCAACGACCGTAGAAGGAGAACCGACACGCGCGGGGGACTCGACGACCGCGAACGGGAGCTCAACGACCGTAGAAGGAGAACCGACACGCGCGGGGGACTCGATGAGCGCGGGACGCTCCGCAGCGGGCGTGGAGGAGGAGCAGTTCATCGGTAGTCCCTTGTCTGCAGAGGTACGCGGGTGAACCCAAGATCCTCGCGATGTCGCACGGGCAGGTCGTCACGGTGCTCCCATGCGGATACGAAGCGCCACTCGTCGTCGTTGCGCAGTGCCTCGCCGCCCTCGGTCTGGTGCTCGATGCGGAAGTGCGCGCCGCACGACTCGTCGCGATCGAGCGCGTCGATGCACATCAGCCGCGCGAGCTCCAGATAGTCCGCGACGCGACCGGCTGTCTCGAGCTCCTGGTTGAGCCGCCCGCCCTCGCCGGGAACCCTCAGGTCGGTCCAGAACTGCGCCGCGAGCTCGTCGATCTCGTGTATGGCCGCGATCAGACCTTCGGCGTCCCGACTCACTCCGCACCGCGCGTACAGGATCTCCCCCAGCGACCGGTGGAAGTCGACCGCCCGCCGGGTGCCTCGGATCGAGAGCAGGCGTTGCACGCGTTGGCCGACGGCGTCGACTACCCGGCGCGCACCCGGCGCATCGGCGTCCATCAAGGGCTGGCCGAGCAGTCCCGCGAGGTACGACGGGATCGAGTAAGGCAGCGTGAACCACCCGTCCACGGACGCCGAGAGCAGCGAGTTGGCGCCGAGCCGATTGGCGCCGTGGTAGGCATTCCCGGCCTCACCCGCCACGAACAGACCAGGGATCGACGTCATCAGGTCGTAGTCGGTCCACAACCCGCCCATCGAGAAGTGCGCCCCCGGAGCGATCCGCATCGGCTGGGTGTACGGGTCCTCGCCGGTGACGTCGCGGTACATCTCGAACAGGTTCCCGTACCGCTCTGCGATCGCGTCCTTTCCCACGCGCGCGATCGCATCGCGGAAGTCGAGGTAGACCGAGTTGCGCAGCGGGCCCACGCCGTGACCCGTGTCGATCTGCTCCCGAGCCGCGCGGCTGGAGATGTCGCGCGGTGAGAGGTTGCCGTACGCCGGGTACTTGCGCTCCAGGTAGTAGTCGCGCTCGCTCTCTGGGATCCGGCCCGGATCCCGCTCGTCCCCCTCCTGCCGGGGCACCCAGACGCGGCCGTCATTACGGAGGGACTCGCTCATCAGGGTCGTCTTCGACTGCCAGGGCGAGGAGACGGGGAGTGCGGTCGGGTGGAACTGGACCATGGATGGCGAGGCGAACAGCGCCCCGGCCCGGTGCGCGCGCCAGGTGGCGGTCGCGTTCGAGCTCATCGCCAGCGTCGAGTGGAAGTACACGTTCCCGTAACCACCGGTGGCGAGCACCACGGCGTGTGCCGTGTGCGCGCTGACCGCGCCGGTGACCAGATCGCGGACGACGACGCCCTGGGCGCGGCCGTCGGACACGATCAGGTCGAGCATCTCGGTGCGGGTGTGCAGCCGGACCGACCCGCGAGCGACCTGCCGCAGCAGCGCCTGGGCGCCCGCGATCTGCAACTGCTGACCGGTCTGGCCGCGGGTGTAGTAGGTGCGCGAGACCTGCACGCCGCCGAACGATCGAGTGGCCAGCCCGCCGCCGTACTCGCGCGCGAACGGCACCCCGATCGCGTTCATGTGGTCGATGACGCGGGCCGACTCCTCGCCGAGACGGAAGACGTCGGCCTCGCGGCCACGGAAGTCACCGCCCTTGATGGTGTCGATGACGAAGCGCTCGACGCTGTCACCATCCACCTTGCGGCCTCGAGCCGAGTTGATGCCGCCCTGAGCCGCGACGCTGTGCGCACGGCGCGGCGCGTCGTGATAAGTGAACGCCTCCACCCGATACCCGAGCTCACCCAGCGCGGCCGCGGCTCCGCTGCCGGCAAGTCCCGTCCCCACGACGATCACCGTCAGGTGCGAGCGGTTCAGCGGACTGACGAGCCGGTAGTCCACCTTGCGCCTGGCCCACGCCGTGGCCGGGTCGCCGTCCGGCGTATGCGGATCCAGGCTACTTCCCAGCTGCCGGAGCTCATCGACGGTCACAGCGCGCCCACCATCACTGCGACCGGGATGGACGCATTCCCTACGAGCAAGGCGACCGCGGCAACACCGGCCAGCAGCTTGATGGTTGCCCGAGACCGCTGGCCGGTCACACCCAGGTCATGCGCCGCCATCCAGACTCCGTGCAGCACGTGGGCCGCGAGCGCCAGCATCGCCACGATGTATGCGATCGCGGACGCCGGGCGCTCGAAGCTCGCAACCAGGTTCTGATAGGCGAACGACTCCTCGGTCGTCGGTCCCTGGAAGGCCGCGGCCCCGGCGTGCCCGGTCGTCAGGTCGAGGATGTGGAAGACGACGAACGCCAGCAGCGCGATGCCCGTGAGCGGCATGGTGCGGGCCAGGCTCGACGTCCGCCGCAGCGGTGCGCGATGCCGGCCGCGGGCGCGACGGGCGCGGGTCCAGAGCACCGCCGCGCTCCAGACGTGCAGCACCAGCGCCACCGCCAGGACCGCGCGCAGGATCCACAGCAGGCCTTCGTACGGCAGCAGCGGGTGGAACGCCTCCCGCAGCCAGTGCGCGTAGTCGTTGAAACCGTCGGGTCCGCCGTACACCTTGAGATTGCCGACCATGTGCACCACGACGAACGCGACGAAGAGGACGCCGGTCACCGCCATCACGATCTTCAAGGAGTGGGTGGAGGGGCGGCGCCTCCGGGGCTGCGCTCTGCCGGCTCGGGCAGCGGACGGCCTAGCGCTCGCCGTCGCGTCAGGGGCGGGCGTCATCGCGTCCTCCAGTCCCGTGTCTGCTTCGCCTCCTCCCCACCCTATGCGGCGAACCCAGCACGGCCGAGCACCGCTGCGCGGTCGTACCATCGCTGGGTGCACGAGGTTCTCCGTTACGCCGCGATCGGCGACAGCTTCACCGAAGGGATCGGCGACGAGCGACCGGACGGCACGCCACGTGGCTGGGCCGATCAGACGGCCGCCCAGCTCGCGCGCCACCAGGTGGTCGAGTACGTCAACCTCGCGATCCGCGGCCGCCTGTTGGAGCCGATCGCGACCGAGCAGCTCGATGACGTGCTGGCGCTGGAGCCGGACCTGCTCACCTTCAACGGCGGTGGAAACGACCTGTTGCGACCGTCGTACGACCCGGACCGCCTCACCGCGCTGACCGAGCGGGTGATCCTGGCATCCAAGGCGGCCGGCGTCCGCGTCGTCGTCCTCAGCGGCGCCAACCCGAGCCGCCGCATCCCGTTCGGCGCCAAGGTGAACGCCGCCGGGATCGAGCTGACCCGGATCGTTCGAGAGCTGACCGATCGGCACGGGGTCGAGTTCGTCGACAACTTCGGGGACGGCGAGCTGGCTCGCGCGGGGTACTGGTCGCCGGACCGCATCCACCTCAACGCCGACGGGCACCGCCGGGTCGCGGCGCGGCTGCTGACCCACCTCGGCTACCAGCCTCCCTCCGGTTGGCTGACGCCGCTACCGCACCCCGATGCGCCGCCCACACGACGCGAGCAGATCGGCTACTACCGCGAGCATGTGGCGCCTTGGGTGTGGCGGCACCTGCGTGGCCGGTCCTCCGGAGACGGCGTCGAACCGAAGCACGCCGCCTGGACGACGATCCCGGCCACCGGCTGATCTACCGCGCCTCACCACTCACGGCCCGTTTGCAGGGTACCCCATAGGGGTATACAGTCGAACTGACTGCGAGATACCCCTAGGGGGTATGGGAGGTTTCGGCACATGGAGGAGAGGCAGGAGACGACGCGCCCGCAGGTGGCTCACCACAAGGTCCGCGACGGAGCAGGCCACCGGCACCATCAGGAGGGCGCGCAGGACCACGCCAGTCACGCCGCATCTGGCAGCGACGACCACGCTGGACGCGAGGGCCACTCCGGACACGAAGGGCACGCCGGGAACGAAGAACGTGGCGGCCATGGTGGCCACGGCGGCCACTCCGGACACGAAGGATCCGAAGGGCACGCCGGTCATGGTGGCCACGGCGATCACGCCGGCATGTTCCGACGGCTGTTCTGGCAGGCGCTGATCCTCGCCGTACCGACCGTCGCGCTGTCGCCGATGTTCGCCGATCTGCTCGGCTATCAGCTGCCGGAAGTGACCGGGGTGGCCTGGGTGTCGCCAGTGCTCGGCACGATCCTCTACCTCTGGTACGGGCGTCCCTTCCTCAGCGGCGCGGTCGACGAGATCCGCGCGCGCAAACCCGGGATGATGCTCCTTGTCGCGCTGGCGATCACGGTCGCGTTCGTCGCCTCGTGGGGCGCCACTCTCGGGCTGCTGGCGCACCACCTCGACTTCTGGTGGGAACTGGCGCTCCTGGTCGTGATCATGCTGCTCGGCCACTGGATCGAAATGCGATCGCTGGCGCAGACCACCTCGGCTCTCGACTCGCTCGCGGCCCTGCTGCCGGACGAGGCCGAGCGCGTCGGTCCCGACGGCCAGGTCGCCAAGATCGCGCCGGCCGACCTACAGGTAGCAGACGTGGTCGTCGTCCGCCCCGGGGGCAGCGTGCCGGCGGACGGGCGGATCGTCAGCGGCTCGGCGTCGATGGACGAGTCGATGATCACCGGTGAGTCCCGCACCGTACGCCGCGAGGAGGGCGACCAGGTCGTCGCCGGCACGGTCGCCACGGACTCCGGCCTACGGGTGGAGGTCACCGCGACCGGGGATGACACGGCACTCGCCGGGATCCAGAAGCTGGTGGCCGACGCGCAGGCCTCGGGCTCGCGCGCCCAACGGCTCGCCGACTCGGCCGCTGGGTGGCTGTTCTGGTTCGCTCTCGGGGCTGGCGTGCTGACGGCGATCGTGTGGGGCGTGCTCGGCCTGCCCGACGAGTCCGTCGTCCGCACCATCACCGTGCTCGTGATCGCCTGCCCGCACGCGCTGGGCCTGGCGATTCCCCTGGTCATCTCGATAGCCACCGAGCGCGCCGCGCGCGGTGGCGTGCTGATCAAGGACCGCGTCGAGATGGAGACGATGCGGACGGTCGACAGTGTGCTGTTCGACAAGACCGGAACGCTGACGAAGGGCGAGCCCACGGTCACCGCGGTCGAGCCGGGTAGCGGCAGCGGGCTGGACGCCGACGCGCTGCTCGCCTACGCAGCAGCCGCCGAGTCCGACTCCGAGCACCCGCTGGCCCGAGCGATCGTCCGGGCCGCCGGCGAGCGTGGACTGCGGCTGTCGGCCGCGACCGACTTCACGTCGTCCCCAGCGATCGGGGTGTCGGCCGAGGTCGGCGGGAAGCGGGTCCAGGTCGGCGGTCCGCGACTTCTCGAGCAGGCCCGCGGGCAGGAGCTGGAGATCGCCGACACCTGGCGCGCGGACGGCGCGACCATCCTGCACGTGGTGATCGACGGTACGGTCGCCGGCGCACTGGAGCTCGCCGACGAGATCCGACCGGAGTCCCGCGAAGCGGTCCGTGCACTGCACGACCGTGGTGTCGAGGTCATCATGATCACCGGCGACGCCGAGGCGGTCGCCGCCTCCGTCGCCGCCGATCTCGGAATCGACCGGTACTACGCCGAGGTCCGCCCTGAGGACAAGGCTTCGACGGTGGCCGGGCTGCAGTCCGAGGGGCGCCGGGTCGCGATGGTCGGCGACGGCGTCAACGACGCGCCAGCACTGGCGCAGGCCGACGTCGGCATCGCGATCGGCGCCGGGACGGATGTCGCGATCGCCTCGGCCGGCATCGTGCTCGCTTCCGACGACCCGCGGTCGGTCGTCTCCGTCGCCGATCTGTCAGCAGCGGTGCGACGCAAGAGCTTGCAGAATCTGGCCTGGGCGGCCGGTTACAACCTCGTGGCGGTACCGCTCGCGGCTGGCGTGCTCGCTCCTGTCGGGGTCGTGATGCCGATGTCGGTGGGCGCCCTGTTGATGTCGGCGTCCACCGTCGTGGTCGCGCTGAATGCGCAGCTGCTGCGCCGGCTGGATCTGCGACCGGAGGCGGTCACGGACAGCCATTGATCGTCCTGCGTCCGTGATGCCCGCGGCCGGGTCGAATCCGGCGTCGACGGGTGGTTCTGGGCGGCGTTAGTCTCGCCTCACCGCGGCGGGCGCGGCGGGTTTCGTTGCTAGCGTGGACGCCATGTCTGTCACGGTCCTCGCCCAGTCCAGCTCTGAGCTCGGCGGCATCGCCGGCTGGGCGGTTGACCTCATGGAGAAGCTCGGTGGCCTCGGCGCCGGCCTGGCGATCGCGCTGGAAAACCTGTTCCCGCCGCTGCCGAGCGAGGTGATCCTCCCGCTGGCCGGGTTCACCGCGAGCCAGGGCAAGATGAGCCTGGTCGGGGCCCTGCTGTGGACGACCGCCGGATCGGTCGTCGGTGCCGCGATTCTCTACTGGCTCGGCGTCCTGCTGGGCCGCGACCGGCTGCGCGCGATCGTCGACAAGATGCCGCTGGTCAGCCTCGCGGACGTCGACAAGACCGAGGCCTGGTTCGATAGGCACGGCAAGAAGGCCGTCTTCTTCGGCCGAATGATCCCGATCTTCCGCAGCCTGATCTCGATCCCGGCCGGCATCCAGAAGATGAGCTTCGGCGTGTTCGTGCTGCTGACCACCGCCGGGTCGGCGATCTGGAACACCATCTTCGTGCTCGCGGGCTACTTCCTCGGCTCGAACTGGGACAAGGTCGAGGTGTACGCCGGCTACTTCCAGTACGTCGTGATCGCGGTCGTCGCGGTCCTGCTGATCTGGTGGCTGGTGCGCCGCATCCAGGACATCAGGCGGCGCCGCGCCGCAGGCCTTCCGGACTCCGACGACCCCAGCGACCTCGCGCGCGCCAAGCGCCACCCGCACGCGTAACCGACACTGCCGGCCCACCACGTCTCGGCGTCGGTCGCTAGCGCTCCCTCGCTCGACGACCGTGGAGCTAACGGTCGTCGGTCGCTAGCTAGCGCTCCCTCGCTCGACGACCGCGGAGCTAACGGTCGTCGGTCGCTAGCTAGCGCTCCCTCGCTCGACGACCGCGGGGATAACGGTCGTCGGTCGCTAGCGCTCCCTCGCTCGACGACCGCGGGGATAACGGTCGTCGAGCGAGCGACGAAGGAGCGACGCCGAGACGCCGTGAGATGAACGCGGTCGGCTGAGATGGAGCAGTCGGTTACTCGGGGAAGGCGCGGTCGATGATGGCCGCGGCGTCCACGCTGGCGGGAAGCGTGCCGAACACCTGCCCCCAGTCGCCGTCCAGCCGGGTTGCGCAGAAGGCGTCGGCGACGTACGACGGGGCATGCTGCACCAGGAGCGATGCCTGCAGGCCCAGCGCGAGGTCCTGAGCGACCCGCCGGGCGGTCTGCGGGGTGGCCTCCTGCAGCGAGAGCTGCAGCCGATCCAGATGCTCATCGAGACGCTTGTCGGCACCGGCCGCAAGCGCGAGCTCCTTCGTCACCGCCGATACCGACTCCGGCTCGCGGCCCATCGCCCGCAGGACGTCGAGCGAGATGACGTTGCCCGAGCCCTCCCAGATCGAGTTGAGCGGGGACTCGCGGAACAGCCGCGGCATGCCGGACTCCTCGACGTACCCGTTGCCGCCGAGGCATTCCAGCGCCTCGCCCACGACGTACGGCGAGCGCTTGCACACCCAGAACTTGCTGGCGGCAACAGCGAGCCGCGCGAACTCGGACTCTCCGGAGTCGAAGGCCGAGGCCAGCCGGGTCATCAGCGCGGTGGCCGCCTCGACCTCCAGGGCGAGATCGGCAAGCACGCTCTGCATGAGCGGCTGATCGACCAGCCGTGCCCCGAATGCGGCACGGCCTCGCGCGTGGTTGATCGCCTGGACGAGCGCGGCGCGCTGCCCTGCGGTCGAGCCGATCACGCAGTCCAACCGGGTCATCGACACCATCTCGATGATGGTCTGCACGCCCCGCCCCGCGTCTCCGACCAACCAGCCCACGGTGCCGTCGAACTCGACCTCGCTGGAGGCGTTGCTCCTGTTCCCGAGCTTGTCCTTCAGCCGCTGCAGGTTGAACACATTCCGCTCGCCGTCCGGCAGGATCCGCGGCACGAGGAAGCACGAGACCCCAGCGCCCTCCACCTGGGCGAGGATCAGGAACAGGTCGCACATCGGCGCACTGGTGAACCACTTGTGACCGGTGATCCGCCAGGTGCCGTCGTCCGCGGGGACGGCGCGAGTGCTGTTGGCGCGGACGTCGGACCCCCCTTGCTTCTCGGTCATCCCCATGCCGGCGAGCAGTCCCTGCTTGGTCGCGGGCTCGCGCAGTCCCGGCTCATAGACGGTCGAGGTCAGGCCGGGCTCGTACTCGCGGGCCAGCTCCTCGTTGTGCCGCAGCGCGGGAACGACCGCGTAGGTCATCGAGATCGGGCAGCCGTGCCCAGCCTCGTTCTGGCTCCAGAGATAGAATCCGGCGGCCCGCCGGAGGTGCGCGTGCGGATCGTCGTCCGCCCATGGCGTGCCGGTCAGACCCTCACGTACGGCGACCGTCATCAGCTCGTGGTACGCCGGGTGGAAGTCGACCTCGTTGACCCGGTGGCCGTAGCGGTCGTGGGTCTTCAGCACCGGCGGATAGGCGTTCGCGTCGATTCCCCACTGCTGGATGTCCGGCTCGCCGAGCAGCCGGCCGATCCGCGACAGCCCGGCGGCGGTCGGTTCGTCAGCCAGCCTTCGCACCGACTCCTGCAAGGGTGTGTCGCGGGCCGCGGCGTCGTACCCGATGAGCGGCTCGGCCTGATTGAAGACCTCGTGAGTGACTGGCATGGATGCGGACCTCCAGATGCGCAACGGCAATGGCGCGACGTCGAACCAGCAGCCGCCATCGAGACGCCCCGCCGGCATGTTCTGACGACCAGGTTGTCATCTGCTCGCGCCATGACAACCTAGGGGACCACCAGCATCCCCCAAAGTCCGCCGGCTGGGACAATGGTTCGCAATGCCTCCCGAAGTGCTGCTCACTCTCGTCGTCGTGCTCGGCCTCGTGCTGGGCGCGATGGCCGTGACGGGCGTTCTGGCGTGGCTGCTCGTGCTGGTGTTCCGGGCGCGCGAGGGGCGACGGCCTCCGGCCGAGGGGCGCGAGCAGTCGACTGCCGTGGCGAACGGGGTCTTCGCGCTCGACTCGGACGGCGGGCTGCTCGAGGACGACACCGGCCAGGGAGAGCGCGCAGGCTGAGGGCCGTGGCCGTCAGTCGCTCTCGGAGATGATCTCCTTCAGGATGGCGACGACCCGCTCGGCGGCGGGGTTGGGCACCGCGCTCTCTCGCACGAGCACCGACAGCCGGCGCACCGGCGTGGGCGCCGACAGCTGGACGATGCGCACGCCCTCGGGTAGCAGCTTGGTCGCCAGCATCGGCAGCAGGCAGATGCCGACCCCCGCCGCGGCGAAGGACAGCGCGGTCATGTGATCCTCGGCGTACACGGCCCACCGCGGCTGGAAGCCCGCGGACTCGCAGGCCGACGTCGAGATCTGCTGGCATGGGTTGTGCGGGGCGTCGAACTGGATGAACGGCGTGTCGGCGAGCTCGTTGAGCGCCACCGCTTCCCGACCGGCGATCGGGTGGCTCTCGGCCACGGCGATCACGTAGGGGTCGTCGAGCAGCGGCGTGCGCCGGTAGCCGACGGGCTCGGGCTCATGGGCGCGTTCGATGGTGAGATTCACGTCGGGCACCACCCCGTGGTCGGCGTTCTCGGTAAGCACGAACTGCAGGGTCAGGTTCGGCAGCTCGTCGGTGAGCCTCCGGGCGAGCGTCGGCATCCAGCTCGTCCCCGCGGAGGCGAAATACCCGACGGTCAGGCTGGCCGTTCGCCCGGCGCGCAGGTCGTCGATCTCGTTCTCGAGGCGGGCGAGGTGCGCGATCAGGTCGTCGCTTCGGGCCAGCAGCTCGCGGGCCGCCTCGGTGGGTGCGATGCCACGGCCCTCCTTCTCGAACAGCAGCAGCCCGGTCTCGCGCTGGAGGACGGCAATCTGCTGGCTCACATTGGACGGCGTGTACCCGAGGTTGGTCGCGGCGGCATTGATCGTGCCGCTGGCCATGACGGAGCGGAACACCCGCAGGCGGTTGATGTCGAGCATGCCAACACCTTACCGACACTTATTGATCCGCAAAAACCATTCGCTTGTCCTAACGGTCGGGCAGGCGGATCGTGGAGACATGACGATCTTCAGCCGCACCCCTGGCCGCTTGCCTCGCAACCGTTCCAGGCTCGCCGGATCGGTGCCCTTCGCGGATCGTGACGCCGTACGCGAGGCCGCCGACCTGGCCGCGATCCGCGACGCCCGCCCCGCCCTGCCCGCCGACGACACGCGGCGTACCTCCGCATCGGTCCGCAACGGCGGACTATCTGCCGTGAGGTACGCCGCGAACGGGGCTGGGATTGCCGATCGGTGCGGGGCTACGCTCGCTCGCTGATGAACATGGTGATCAGCTTGTCGCCGCCCCAGCTGGCGAGGTCCTTGCCACTCTCCTTGCCGGCGTCCGACCCGAGCGCGGCCTGCAGGTCCTCCAAGGAGTCGAAGACCAGCTCGGTGACCAGGTAAAGCTGCGGCTCTCCGGTCAGCTGCTGAACGCGCCGGTTGACCCGCACCTCCTTGAGCCCGGGCATCTTGCCGGCGATGGCTAGATGACCCTCGTACGCCTTGTCGAAGGCTGCGGCGTCCTCGGGCATCTGGTAGATGGCAAACAGCGAATGGCTCATGGTGGCTCACTTTCTGGTCGGTGATCGATGCCGGACCGGGATCGGTACGGCGGCGGGCAGCAAGCCGCCCGGATTGCAGGCGAGCCTATCGACGGAATCTCCAAGCGAACAGTCTGGATTTTCCGGGCGTACTACGGCAGACTTCTCTGACCAACCGAACGGTTGGTCGGATCGAAGGGATGCCGTGACCACCTCCAGCACACGCCGCCGACAGCACGATGCCCACTCCCTGCTGCAGGTGGCGGTCCGCACCTTCAATGAGCGCGGGTACGACGGGACGTCGATGGATGCCATCGCCAGCGCCGCCGGAATCACCAAGTCCTCGATCTATCACCACGTCTCGGGCAAGGAGGCCCTGCTCGGGCAAGCCCTGGACCACGCGGTCGCCGCGCTCGACGACGCCCTGCTGCCGGCCGAGCAGGCGCTGCAGATGCACGCCCGGCCGATCGATGCGATCGAGACCGTCGTACGCCGCACCACCGCGGCGCTGCTGAAGGACGTCGAGACCATCACCCTGTTCCTGCGAGTACGCGGCAACAGCGAGACCGAACGACGCGCCATCGAGTCTCGCCGCGCCTTCGACGAACGCGTCTCCGGCCTGCTCCAGGCGGCGGCGGACGCCGGCGAGCTCCGCGCCGGCATCGACCCGCCCTTGATGACCCGGCTGGTCTTCGGAACGGTCAACTCACTCGTCGAGTGGTACCGGCCAGGTGGCCGGCTCAGCCCGCAACAGGTCGAGGATCACGTGGTCGCCCTCGTGCTCGACGGACTCCGTAGCCGTGACTAGGACCGAACCCACCCCAGAGGAGGAAGCAGCATGATGGCCGAGGCCACCACGCAGATGTTCGATCGCGACGCCCAGACCATGCCCGTCGAGCAGCGACGAGAGCAGCAGCAACGCCGGCTCCAAGAGCTCCTCGCCCGCGTGCAGAACGCATCGCCCCAGCACCGGCAACAGCTGCACGGCATCGATGCACGCGAGGTCACCCTCGACAACCTCCACGAGCTCCCGACGGTGAGCAAGAAGGAGCTCCGCGAGTACTACCCCCTCGGTGCGCTCTGCGTCGAGCGCGGCGACCTGCGCCGGATCCACGCGACCTCCGGCACCTCGGGCCGCCCGACGATCGTCGCCTACACCGAGCGCGACATGGAGGTGATGGGTCGCACGAACGCCCGCGTCCTGGACGCCGCCGGCGCGAAGCAGGGCACGCTGGTCCACAACGCCTACGGCTACGGCTTGTTCACCGGCGGGCTCGGGATGCACCAAGGCATCGAGCATCTGGGCGCCTGCACCGTGCCGATCTCGGGGGGCATGACCCAGCGGCAGGTCACCCTGATCCGCGATCTGTATCCGGAGATCCTGCTCTCGACCCCGTCGTACGCCGCGACGCTGGCCGACGCGATGGCTCACGAGGGCATCGCTGCGTCCGCCAACTCGCTGCGGGTCGGCATCTTCGGCGCCGAGCCGTGGAGCGAGGGCATGCGGGCTTCGCTCCAGGCCGGGCTCGGGATCCGGGCGATGGACATCTACGGCATGTGCGAGCTGCAGGGGCCCGGCGTCGCGTTCGAGTCGCTGGACTCGCCGGGGCACATGTTCATCAACGAGGACTTCTTCTACCCCGAGTGCATCGACCCCTACACGGGGGAGGCGGTCCCCGAGGGCGAGGTCGGCGAGCTGGTGTTCACGACGCTCACGAAGGAAGCCGTACCGGTGATTCGCTACCGCACCGGCGATCTGGCGTCCCTGCAGCGCATCGACGACCCGGGTGGCCGCACCTTCATCACCATGTCGCGCATCGTCGGGCGCTCCGACGACATGCTCGTCATCCGCGGCGTCAACGTCTTCCCGAGCGAGATCGAGGCGGTACTGCTGACCGATGACCGCGTCTCGACGGCCTACACCCTGGTGATCGACGAGCGCGGAAACATGCCGACGCTCACCGCGGTCACCGAGCCGATGCCGGATGTGCCCGCATCGCAGATCGATCCGATGCTGGGCCAGCTGCAGCACGCCCTCAAGGACCGGCTGGGCATCTCGTGCCAGGTGGTGCTGTCGCCGCCCGGCGGGCTGCCGCGCACCGAGGTGGGCAAGGCGGTGCGCGTCAAGCACTGGCGCAAGGGCGAGGACTCCCCCTTCCCTGGCCTGCTCGGCTGAGCCGCCCGCTCAGTCGGCTACGTGCGGCGCTTCCTGGTGCGCGACTCGGCCCCAGCGCACCAGGAGTCATCGCCGTGGGCCACGGCTAGCGGGCTCGTAGACTGGGTCGATGGAGCTGCCACGGGTGCACCAGCGGATGCGATTCGGCTGGCTGGTCGAGGCCGGCGTCCTGATCGTGTTCTTCAGCCCGCTGCTCTGGGGCATCTCGGCGCTGCTCGATCTGCCGACCTGGATCACCCGCACGTTCATGTGGATGACGGTGTTCCTCGTGGTGTGCCTGCTCGTCGCGATGATCGCAGCACCCTTCGTGACCAGGTCCGAGCGGCGCGCGTGGAGCCGGTTCATGGCGCCCCCGGGAGTGGACTATCGGCCGCAGGACGCCGGCCTGGCCGCGCGGCTGGCGCGCTTCCCGGCCTTCCCCTTCGACCTCGGACCCGCCGAGCTGCACGTCGTCGACGTTCTGCATACGGGCCACGCCGGGGTGCCGGTCGCCTGCTTCACGCTCGTCCGCAAGGTGCCGAGCACTCCGCGCGAGATCTATCAGGTGATCGCTGCCGAACTGCCCGGCACGCTCCCCTATCTCGGCGTCAAGGTCCCGCTGGAGCTGCGCGGCGCCGGCCTGCGCGGCAACCGGGTACAGATCGAGTACGCCGAGTTCAACGAGCGCTACCTCATCTCGACCTACGACGGCTCGGCTCAGGCGCGCAAGTACGCGGTCGACGTCCTCAACCCTCGCGCGGTGCAGGGGCTGCTGGAGCACGAGCCGCACGATGTGACCATCGCCGGGCGGTACGCCGTGAGCACCGGTCATTTCACGGGCAAGCCGGACCACACACTCCAGCTGCTCCAGACCCATGGGCGGGCCCTGGCGCAGCTGGTCGCCTGGATCCCCGCGCACGTATACGCGACGTACGGTGAAGCCAGCAGTCGGTAGCCGCGGGTGGCTCATGGTGCTGGCCACTGTTCACCGTGGCGCCCACCCCGGGCGGCCGGACTCTGGTAGACCAATTGCCGTAGCCACCAGCAGAAGCACGAGGAGCACATGAGCACGCCGCAGCCGTCACGCCGGTCGATGTCCAGCCGCGACTGGGCCATGTTCATCGCCGCGTTCCTCGGTGCATTCCTGCTCAGTCTCGGCTTCACCCGCGAGTCGACCGGCGCGAAGATACTCCTGATCCTGCTGGGCATCCTGATGCTCGCGGTCGCGGCCGGCATCCTGCTGTCCGAGCTGCGCGACCGGTCCGCCGAAGCCGCCGAGCGGGAGAGCTGGGAGTCCTTCGAGGACTCCCTCGAGGAGGGCGTGCGCTTCGATGTGCCGGACGGCATGGGGTACGCCGCCGAGCTTCCGCCGGTGCTGGATGACCTGCGGGACGCCGGTGAGCCCGCCGACGGCCAGGCCCGGCACGCGATCGTCGGCGAGCGCGGCGAGATCCACTGGTGTGCCTTCCAGCACGTCCGCGGCGAGGGCGCGGTCGCGACGATCGGGCTCGTCGGACTGCACCCCGACCGCGACGCGGACAGCTACCCGCTGTTGTCGGTCGAGGTCGCGGACCCGAATGCCGAGGGCTTCGACGAGCGGTTCACCGTCCAGGCCGAGGATCCCGGCTTCGCCGAGCAGGTGCTGAGCGAGCAGACCCGCGCCGAGCTGATGGAGCACATCCCCTTCGACTGGCAGCTGGCCGGCAATCAGATCATCACCCGGGTCGACCGTGCGAGCAGCCCCGAGGAGCAGGTGCGCTTCATCGAGGAGCGGGTCGAGCCGCTGGCCCGGATCGCCGCCCGCATCCCGCTGGACGCCTGAGCGCCCCGCCAGGCTCACCGGGCCGCCTAGGACCTGCCGCGCGGTCCCGACGGTCGCACCCTTCTGGACAGCGAGCTACTGACGGGTAACATCGCGTCATGGCTGAGCACGTGAACGCATTCCTGGACGATGCCCTCGGCGACTCGGACGCCGTGGACCTGGCGCAACGCATCGCCCGCCGCGAGCTGAGCGCGGTCGAGGCCGTCGACGCCGCCATCGTCCGGGCACAATCCATGGGCCCCGTGCTGCACGGCCTGGCCCATGAGGCGTTCGACACCGCTCGACACAATGCCGGGCTACCGCGCGACGGGTTCTTCGCCGGCGTCCCGACCCTCGTGAAGGACAACATCGATCTGCAGGGCCAGCCAACCAACCACGGCTCACGGGCCTTCACCGCCGACCCGGCACCACGGCACGGCGCGTTCACCAAGCGCTTCCTGCAGACCGGCGTGATCCCGCTGGGCAAGAGCAGGTTGCCCGAGTTCGGCTTCAACGCCTCGACCGAGTTTGCGGACGACGACCCGGTGCCCAACCCGTGGAACACCGCTTACTCGGCGGGCGCGTCCTCGGGCGGCTCCGCAGCGTACGTCGCGGCCGGGGTCGTTCCGATCGCGCACGCCAACGACGGCGGCGGCTCCATCCGGATTCCCGCGGCGGCCTGCGGATTGGTCGGCTTGAAACCCACCCGCGGCCGGCTCCCGAGCGAGATGCTGGGCTCGATGCTTCCGGTCCGAATCATCTACGAGGGCATCGTGAGCCGCACGGTACGCGACACCGCGGCCTTCTACCGCGAGATCGAGAAGGTGTACCGGCCACGGCGGCTGCCGCCGATCGGCGACGTCAGCGCTCCGATGCGCCGCCGCATGCGGATCGGCTACCTGACCCAGACGCCGGTGGCAGAGATCGACGCTGAGACCGCGCAGGCGTTGCAGCGCACCATCGCACTGCTGGAGTCCATGGGCCACCGCGTCGAGGAGATCCCGGCTCCGGTCGACGAGCAGTTCGCCGAGGACTTCTCGTTGTACTGGACGATGCTGTCGTTCATGATCATGAGCGTGGGACGCCGAGCGCTGCACCGCTCCTTCGATCGCGCCAAGGTCGAGAACCTGACCCGCGGCCTGTACGACGACTTCGGCCGGCACCGCACCCGGTTGCCCGGAGCCATTCGCAGGCTGCGTGGGCTGTCTGGGCTCTGGTCGCAGAAGTTCTCGGCGTACGACGCGGTCCTGTCGCCGACGCTGGCGCACACCACTCCGCAGCTCGGCTACATCTCGCCGGTCGAGCCGTTCGAGGTGCATTTCGAACGGCTGAAGCAGTACGTCGCGTTCACGCCGCTGCAGAACGTCACCGGTGATCCCGCAATCTCGTTGCCGCTCGGGACGACGTCCACCGGTCTGCCGATCGGCATGCAGCTGGCCGCGGCGCCCGGCGATGAGCGCACGCTGCTGTCGCTGGCCTTCGAGGTCGAACAGGCACAGCCGTGGCCCTCCCTCGCCGCCGCCTGAGCGGGCCCGCGACCTACTCCTGCGTGATCAGCACGGTATCTACACCTGTGGCGACGACATCCAGGTCGGCGGGCAGCGACTGCCCGTCGGGACAGGCCGCGAGCATTGGCACAGTCCTGCGGAACTTGTTCAGGCGATGTGCTGCAGGAGAGCCTGCAGGACGTCGTCCTGACGCTCGAGATGTGGCGAGTGCCCGACCTGCGGCAGCGTGAGCTCTCGGTAGCTGCCGCCGGCTGCGGCGTACTTCTCAAGCACAGCGCGGGTCTGGGCGATCATCGGCTGCGCGGGCAGGACGTCCGCGCCGGGGTAGCCCGGGATCAGGCCGGCCTGCCCGAGCACCGCGAGGTCCAGCCCCGCGGCGTCCCCGACGATCAGGTCGCGATCGCCGCGCACCCATAGCACCGGCGGCTTCTGGTCGATGTCGACGATGTCGTCCCAGCGGCAGTACTTCGGCGACATTGAGTTGAGGATGCCTTTGACGCCCGGCGCGAACCCCGGCCAGTTGGACGACGTGGTCGAATCGCCCGGGTAGAAGCCCGGACCGGTGTGGGTGGTGAGCATCGCCGCCACCCACATGTCCTCGTCGGGCGACGGCGCGGCCTGCGGGAAGACGTACAGCGAGCGGAGCGTGGCCCGCGGCGAGACCATCTCTGGGCTCTGCGGCGTGCCGCTGCCGTCGGCGTCCTTCGCCGCCAGCAGCTCTACCAGCCGGGGGTTCGCGCCACCGCCGCCTGTTCCGGCGGCGTCGTCGAAGACCAGCTCGCCGTTCTCGCCCTTGGTGCACCCATACCCGTACGGCGAGATCGGTGCCTGCAGGGTCAGGGTGCGCACCCGGCCGGGCGCCTCGATCGCGAGCCGGGTGACCACGCCCCCACCCATCGACCAGCCCATCGCGTCGACCTCGCTGAGCCCGAGGGCATCGAGCAACGCGACGACGTCGTCGACGTGATCTCGCAACCCACGGGTGGCGTCGATCGGCTTGGGCTCGGTCTCGCCGTACCCGCGCAGATCGGGGGCGATCGGCAGCACGTCGTCGGGGAGGGCGAGCATCAGCCGCTGGTAGAACAGCGACGACGAGATGTTGCCGTGCACGAGAAGGAGCGGCCGGCCGGTGGTCTGACCTGAGCGGGTCAGCACTCGCACGCGCAGGCGCGTGGTGTCGACGTCCGAGGCCTGGATGCCGTCGAGGATGGGGTTCGCCTGAACGGGAGTGAGATCCATCGGCCCAGCGTAATCGGAGCCGGGGCGGTGTCCTTCCGGTTATTGGTTCACCGCACGGCGTCTCGGCGTCGCCTCCGCTAGCGCTCCGGCTCGCTCGACGACCGTTGTACCGCGGAACCGCACGGCGTCTCGGCGTCGCCTCCGCTAGCGCCCCGGCTCGCTCGACGACCGTTGACCCGCGGATCGTGCGACCGCCGTTGTAGCGTGGCTCGCTCGACGACGGTTGTTACGCAGAACCGCACGGCGTCTCGGCGTCGCCTCCGCTAGCGCTCCGGCTCGCTCGACGACCGTTGAAGCGCGGGCCGTGCGACGACCGTTGTACCGTGGCTCGCTCGACGACCGTTGACCCGCGGGCCGTGCGACCGCCGTTGTACGTGGATCGGTCGACGACCGTTGTGTCCTGCGTCGTGTACCCCTCATCGATGACCGCGGAAAGGACCAACCAGGAGGGCGGCGTTCGTCCGTGAACGACTTTCGCAACACGTCCTAGATGTCGAAGTCGACGGTGACCTTCTCGGTGAGCGGTCGTGACTGGCATGCGAGCCGGATGCCGTTGGCGGCCTCGTCGGGCTCGAGCGCCCAGTTGACCTCCATCTCGCCCTCGCCCTCGGTGATCTTGCAGCGGCAGGTGCCACAACCCCCGCCGGTGCACGCGAACGGCACGTCACCCCGCACCTCGAGCGCGGCGTCCAGGATGGAGATGGTGTCCTTCTCCAGGTCGAAGGACGCCTGGCGCCCGCCCAGGATCATCGTGACGTTCGAGAGGTCCTCAGGGTTGATCGTGGAGGCCTCGCTGCGCTTCTTGCGCTCGCGCGGCTTGTCCTCGACGTGGAACAGCTCGAAGTGCACCTTCTTCGGGTCGATTCCCTTGCTGGCAAGGAAGTCGCGCGAGCCGATGACCATCTCGAAGGGTCCGCAGATGAACCACTCGTCGATCTCGCCAAGCGGGATCAGCTGATCGGTGAGTGCACCGAGCTTCTCGGCGTCGATCCGGCCGTTGAACATCTCGACCACCTGCGCTTCACGGCTCAGCACGTTGATCAGCTGGAACCGGTCCGGGTAGAGATCCTTCAGGTCGGCGAGCTCCTCGAGGAACATGATCGTCGAAGTGCGCTGGTTGCCGTAGACCAGCGTGACCTGAGACCTCGGCTCGGTCTGCAGAATCGTCGTCACCAGGGACAGGATCGGCGTGATCCCCGACCCCGCCGCAAGCATGACGTAATGCTTGGCCTGCGCCGGGTCGACGCGGGTGGTGAAGTTCCCCGCGGGCGGCAGGACGTCGATTATGTCCCCCACGACGAGGGCGTTGATCGCGTAGGTGGAGAAGACGCCGTCCTCAACGGCCTTGATCGCCACCCGCAGCCGGCGGGAGGCCGGGGATGCGCAGATCGAGTAGGAGCGCCGGAGGTCGGCGTCGTCCTGCCGGCGGCGCAGCGTCAGGTGCTGGCCGGGCCGGAAGACGAACTCCTCAACAAGATCCTCCGGCACGTCGAACGTGACGGCGACACTGTCGTCCGTGAGCCGGTCAATGACGGCAACGGTTAGCGGATGGAAGGTGGTGTGCGCCGGGGCCGGCGTCGTGGCGGTCATCGGATGCTCCCGGAGAGGGTCATAGTGGCTTGAACCAGTCGAAGGGCTCGCGGCAGGCGAGGCACCGATATAGGGCCTTGCAGGACGTCGAGCCGAATCGCGAGATCTGCTCGGTCTCGAAGGAGTGGCAGTACGGGCACTTCACCGACAGGCCCACCGTGACGGGACCTTGCATGACGGGCCGGGTTCCCGTCGGCGGGGCGATTCCCGACTGCTCCAAGGCTTCGAGGCCGGCCGGCGTGATCCAGTCCGTCGACCACGCGGGCTCGAGGACCAGATCGACCGTCACCTCGGAATACCCGGCCTGGGTGAACACCCGACGGAGATCTTCCTCGATCGCCTTCATGGCAGGGCATCCGGAGTAGGTCGGGGTGATGGTGACAGTAACGCTGTCGCCATCGGCTCGTACGTCACGCAGGATGCCCAGTTCCGCGATCGACAGCAGCGGGATCTCCGGATCGTTGACGTGCGCGGCGATCTCCCACAGGCTCGCGCCGTCCCCGAGCTGGCTGGGACTCTTGGTCTGCGAGCCGTCGAAGTCGGCGGTGGCCGGCCGATCCCCGTAGCCAAAGGGATTGCGTGCTTCGTAGCCACGGTCGGTTCCGGAAGCGGTGTCGGCCATGATCACCACGTCGCGTCCGGGTATGCGCGGGCGACGGACTGCATCTCGGCGAGGATCCGGTCGAGATGCGCGGTATGCTCGCCGCGACGTCCGCCCCGCGCGTGCCACTTGGTCGTCGGCACGGTGCACGTCGAGGTCTCAATCGTTGCAGTCATCCGGGCCAGCCAGGGCTCGTGCAATGCCTTGGTGTCGACGAAGGTGCCGTCGGCGACCAGCTCATCGAAGAGGGCGTCGGTCGGTCCACCGGTCGCTTCGACGCCTGCGTCGGCGTCGAACAGCTCGGCGACGTACGGCCAGATCCGGTCGAACCCGGCCTGCATACGCGCGTGCGACTCGTCGGTGCCGTCACCCAGCCGCAGCGCCCACAGCGAGAAGTGGTCGACGTGGTATGCGACCTCCTTGCTCGACTTCTTCGCGATGGCTGCGATCTGGCTGTCGGTCGAGCGCTGCAACGCGCCGTACAACAGCTGCTGGTAAAGCGCGAAGGCGAGGTTGCGGGCGACCGTCTCGGCGAAGTCGCCGTTCTCGATCTGTACGATGTGCGCACAGCGAAACTCCGCACCCGACCGCCAGTAGGCGAGGTCGTCCTCACTCTTCGCCGGGTCCATCAGGGACCCAGCGTAGGTGTAGAGCATCCGGGCTTGGCCGAGCAGATCGAGGCCGGTGTTCGAGATCGCGATGTCCTCCTCGAGGACCGGCGCCTTGAAGCTCCACTCCAGCAGCCGCTGGGTGAGGATCAGCGCGTCGTCGCCCATCCGCAGCAGCCCGTCGATCTTGGCGGGGTAGAGCGGTGTGTAGGTCGCCGTCCCAGCGACCCGGGCTGCGATCTCGGCGGGATTGTCGCCGACGATCACGTCCTGGTGCGGCAGCTGTTCGCTCATGTGGTCATCCATCCAGCTCATGTTGGGGTGAGTGCGCCCCATCTGCGGTGGGCCGGCCAGGGCTATCGGCGTGATATCCCCGCCCAACCCACCGCAGAATTCCGAGGGGCGGCATACAGAGAGTCCAGGGCCTGACGGCCGTCACATGTGGTCGACGGCGTCCGGCAGCTTGTAGAAGGTCGGGTGGCGGAAGATCTTGTCGGCCGCCGGGTCGAAGTACTCGTCCTTCTCCAGCGGCGAGGACGCCGTGATCTGCGAGGACGGCACTACCCAGATGCTCACGCCCTCCTGGCGGCGGGTGTAGAGGTCGCGCGCCGACTGCAGGGCCAGCTGGGCGTCTGCGGCGTGCAGCGAGCCGACGTGGTTGTGCGAGAGCCCGCGGCGGCTGCGGATGAAGACCTCCCACAGCGGCCAGCGCTGCTGGGAGTCGTAGCTGCCCTCGGGATCGACCGGTGCTTCTGGATTCTGGCTCACGCCTGCTCCTCGTTGCCGTGCTGTGCTGCCTGCTCCTGCATGCGGCGGGCCTGCTTCTCGGCGTACGCCGTTGCCGCCTGCCGGACCCACAGCCCGTCGTCATGGGCTGCCTTGCGCACCCGGACCCGCTCCTCGTTGCAGGGGCCGTCGCCGGCGAGAACCCGCTTGAACTCAGTCCAGTCGATCTCGCCGAAGTCGTAGTGGCCGCGCTCCGCGTTCCACTTCAGGTCGGGATCGGGCAGGGTCAGGCCGAGGACGTCGGCCTGCGGAACGGTCATGTCGACGAACTTCTGACGCAGCTCGTCGTTGCTGGCCACCTTGATGCCCCAGGCCATGTTCTGGGCGCTGTGCGGGGACTCGTCGTCCGACGGGCCGAACATCATCAGCGCCGGCCACCACCAGCGGTTGACCGACTCCTGCGCCATCGCCTTCTGCTCGGGCGTGCCGTTGCACAGCGCGAGCAGGATCGAGAAGCCCTGCCGTTGGTGGAAGGACTCCTCCTTGCAGATGCGGATCATCGCGCGGGAGTACGGGCCGTACGACGTCCGGCACAGCGAGACCTGGTTGACGATGGCGGCGCCGTCCACCAGCCACCCGATCGTGCCGTTGTCGGCCCAGGTCAGCGTCGGGTAGTTGAAGATCGAGGAGTACTTCTGCTTGCCCGCGTGCAGCAGGTCGAGCATCTCGTCACGGCTCATACCAAGTGTCTCGGCAGCCGCGTAGAGGTAGAGGCCGTGGCCGTCCTCGTCCTGGACCTTGGCCAGCAGGATCGCCTTGCGCTCGAGGCTCGGGGCGCGGGTCAGCCAGTTTCCCTCGGGCTGCATCCCGATGATCTCGGAGTGCGCGTGCTGGGCGATCTGGCGGATCAGCGTCTTGCGGTAGCCCTCGGGCATCCAGTCGCGCGGCTCGATCTTCTCGCCGGCGGCGATGGTGGCGTCGAAGTGCTCTTGCTGCTGCTGCTCGTCGCGGGTGGTGGGCTCGTGGACGGCTGTCATTCGTCGTCTCCTTAACCGCCCGACCGTTCGGTCGGTTCGAACTAGGGTAAGGATCATTCATCGGCTTGTCCAGGGCGTCCGAGATATCTCACCTGCGGTGGGTTCTGCCTCGCTATAGCGCGGCGAGACGTCCCGCAGGTGAGGAAGCTGGACCTGGCTTAGTCATGCTTAGCCACTTAGGATGGCGACATGGCTACTCAGGTGAACGTGCACGAGGCGAAGACACGTCTCTCGCAGCTGATCGAGCAGGTGCTCGCCGGCGAGGACGTCACCATCGCGCGTGCCGGGAAGCCGGTCGTCGACCTCATCGTCCACCGTTCACGAGCGATCACTATCGGGCTCGGCTCGGACCGCTTTACGCATGACGAGACCGCCTTCGACGGCACGGACGGCGAGGTCCAGACCATGTTCTATGGCGAGCAGCCCACGTGATCTTGCTCGACACGAATGCACTTCTGTGGCTGTATGAGGACTCGCCCCGCCTAGGAGTCAAGGCGCGAGCGCTCGTGACCTCGGCGTCCCGCGTCTACTACTCCGCCGTGTCGATCACCGAGATGGTCATCAAGGAGGCTCTGGGCAGACTCGACGTCCTCGACGACCCGATGGGCGAGTTCGAACGTAGCGGGCTGGTAATGCTGCCCTTGACCGCCCGGCATTCGCTCGGCATGCGCTATCGTCCAGATCTCGTGCGTCACGACCCCTTCGACCGGATGCTGCTCGCGCAGGCGGCCGTCGACGGCCTCACGCTACTGACCAGCGACCGCACCCTGCTGGGCCTCGGGCTGGCATTCGTTCTCGACGCCACGCAGTAGCCATCCACCTGCGGTGGGTTCTGCCTCGCTATAGCGAGGCGAAACGTACCGCAGGTGGCTTCTAGGTCGTCGATCTGATCGTCCACAGCGAGGTACTCGCGCAGGTGTTGGGCCGTGAACGTGTCGGCGTCCTCGACCAGGCCGCCGGCCGATAGCGTGCTCCGCGGCCCCGCAGGTGGAGATACCAGTGGGTAACAAAACCGGTTAGCCTGACCGAAAGCCTCGATCGGAGTCGCCGATGACTGTCCCGCCGAACGATCACGCTGCACCGTCCAAGCGGCAGCAGCTGAAGATGACGGCTGCCTTTCTCGCCGATCTGTACTCCGCCAAGGCCCGTACCCGCTGGGCGGCGTATGTGCGCGGCAACCCGCTCGCCCGCGCCACCTTGCGCCCCTGGCGCGGCGACCCCTACCGGCAGTACGAGATCCTCCGCGCGCGAGGCCCACTGGTGCCCGGGCTCGATCCGGACGCCGTCGCGACCGTCAGCCACTCGATGTGCAAGCAGGTGCTCAAGCACCGCAGCTTCGGCACCGACGGCCGCGAGGGAGTCGGCAAGGACGCCGCCGAGTTCAACCTCTCGCTGCTGGAGATGGACCCGCCCGACCACACCCGGGTACGACGGTTCGCCGCGCCGGCCTTCACGCCGCGGCGGATGGCGGTGTACGCCGAGAGCATCGAACAGCTCGTGGGCCGGCTGGTCAACGACGCGCTCACCAAGGGCCGGTTCGACCTGCAGAAGGAAATCTCCGCGCCACTTCCGATCTCGGTGATCAGCGAGCTGCTCGGTGTGCCGGACGCCGACTACGAGGTGTTCACGCAGTACGGCGCCGTCCTCGGTGGCGCGCTGGACGGTATCCAATCGCTGCGCCACGGCCGGCAGGCCCTCCAGGCGCGGGCCCGGCTGGGCCGCATGTTCGATCGGCTCATCGAGGAGCGCCGCACCGACCCGCGTGACGATCTGCTGACCGTCCTGGCGCAGAACGAGGACGAGGCGATCCGCCCGGAGGAGATGCTGCCGCTGTGCACCTTGCTGTTAGTGGCCGGCTTCGAGACGACGGTCAACCTGATCGGCAACGCCGTCCACCAGCTCATGCGCCACCGCGACCAGTGGGACCTGCTGACCGCCGATCCCTCCCTCGCCGGGCAGGCGATCGAGGAAACTCTGCGCTACGACCCGCCGATCCAGCTCACCTCGCGCATCTGCAAGGCGGACACCGAGATAGACGGCATTCCGATCAAGCGCGGCACCTGGGTGGTGACGGTGATTGGTGGCGCCAACCGCGACCCGGAGGCGTTCCCCGACCCGGCGAGGTTCGACATCACCCGCACGGACAACACCGACCACCTGGCGTTCTCCAGCGGGATCCACTACTGCATCGGTGCCCCGCTCGCGAAGCTCGAGGCCGAGGCAGCCCTTCGCGTCATCGCCGAGCGGATGCCGGACCTGCGGATCGCCGGCAAGGTCCCGATGCGAGGCTCGACGATCGTTCACGGCGTCCGCGAGCTGCCGGTCTCGGCTGGACGACGAGCGTCGCTGGCCACGTGATCCAGGCGTCGGTCAGGCGTCCGAGGTCTGTTACTCAGGTGACGCTTGGTACTAAAGTTGGCGGGTCGACCAGCCCGGCCGACGTCCTGCTTGACAAGGAGTAACCAGGGCCAGGCCAGGTTCGCCCACGCCGCCTACGACCACTAGGTGTACTGACCGGACACGTTAGTCGGTACGGATCGTCAGGATCGATAACGTGCCGTCAATGCTTCGGCACGCACGTACATCGCATCGCGGACGGATTCTGGCGCTAGTACTTCGGCGTCCGTATCAAGCCGCCACACTGCCCACACCGCGTGGCGCAGGTCTTCGAAGGTCACGTCGAGGCGGATCCAATCATCCGGCTCCGGTTCCTCGGCACGGACAGCACTGGCATTCTCCAGCAGTTCCTCACGACGTGAGGTCTTGATGCGGACGACGACGGGGATGTGGTTCTCGGAGAGGAACTGTGCGGTGCGCTCGGCCCAGATGCGGTCGAGGTCGACCTGCGCGGGGCGTTGCGCTGGTTCGGGGAGCGCTTCGGCGCTGAGCATCCGAGACAGACGGTATGTCCGATCGTCTCCAGACCTCGTCGCCAGCAGGTAGGTGCGCCCGCGGACGGTGACCAGTCCAATCGGATCGACGGTTCGCCGACTCGCTGCTTTGCCAGGTGCCGCGTAGTTGAATCGCAGCCGGCGGCCGGTGAGCACCGCGGCTCGAACCTCGCTCATGACGCCGTCGGCCAGGTCTTCGGTGGGGGCACGGCGAGAGAGAAGGTCGTCCTCCGGCTCCACGAGGAACCGTTTGGCCGCATCGCCAAGACTCACCTGGTGCCCCTCGGGCAGCGCGTCGACGACCTTTCGCATCGCCGAGGCTAGCGGTGCGCTGAGGCCGAAGACCTTCTCGCCGCGGGATGATCCGGCGGTGAGCAGCGCGAGTGCCTCGTCATGGTTCAGCCCGGTCAGTTCGGTGCGGAAGCCGGGAAGGAGTGAATAGCCGCCGTGTCGACCGCGGTCGGCGTAAACGGGGACGCCCGCAGTCGAGAGGGCGTCGATGTCGCGCAGAACGGTGCGCGTGGACACTTCGAGCGCACTGGCCAGCTGGTCGGCGGTTACTCGGCCTCGCTGGCGCAGCAGGAGCACCAGCGAGACCAGTCGGTCTGCTCGCATGCACCCATTATTTCCAGAATACACGACACAAGGTGTCGTGATTCGTGGGGAGGCTAGTGGCGCAGCGTCGAGCACGGCGGCCATAGGGCGGCCGGGCGCTGCGGAACGAATGAACGGAGCAGCGATGGAACGCACGGCAGTAAATCCGGTGACTTGGTCGCAGGAGATGGGCTTCAACCAGGGCGAAGTCATCTCAGGGGAGACAAGGACGCTGTACATCTCGGGACAGACAGCGATGAGCAAGGATGGTCGGCCCGAGCATGACGGGGACGTCGAGGCCCAGCTCGCGTTGGCCGTGGCGAACCTCGAGGCCGTGCTCGCCGAGGCCGGTATGTCGATGGAGAACCTGGTCCGCCTCAACGTCTACACCACCGACGTGGACGCGATGCTCCCGCATTACGGCGTGCTCGCCGGGAAGCTCGGGGCGGCAGGAGTCGCCCCGACTACCACGATGCTCGGCGTCACCCGCCTGGCGATCCCCGGCCAGATGGTCGAGCTCGAAGGAACCGCTGTCGCATAACGTTGCCCCCTTTTGAATCTCATCTCGGACGGTCAGCAGGGCAACCCTGCTGACCGTCCGAGAGTCTAAGGAGTCCCATGTCCCACGCAAATGCCGCTCTGACTCCCCGCCACCGTTTCAAAGTCGCTAGCCTGGTCGTAGATGACGGCTGGCCGATCAGCGAGGTCGCCGCTCGCTTCCAGGTGTCCTGGCCGACAGTGAAGCGGTGGGTAGATCGCTACGCAAATGGCGAATCGATGCACGACCGGTCCTCGCGGCCGAAGACCTCGCCGCACAAGACGCGCAAGGCGACGACGAAGCCGTGCGTGAGCCTGCGCCTGCGACTTCGCGAAGGGCCGGTCCAACTTGCGAGCAGGCTCGGCATCGCGCCGTCCACCGTGCATCGAATCCTCACGACCGCCCGGCTGAACCGGCTCGCATACGTAGACCGCGCCACAGGCGAAGTTGTCCGCCGTTACGAGAATGACTACCCCGGGTCGCTCGTGCACGTGGATGTGAAGAAGCTCGGGAACATCCCCGACGGAGGCGGCTGGCGTTATGTCGGCCGCCGCCAAGGCGAAAAGAACCGCTCCGCCACCCCGGACAAGCCCCGCAGTAAGTGGCACAACCCCAAGCTGGGGTACGCGTTCGTGCATACCGTCATCGACGACCACTCCCGCGTCGCGTACACCGAGGTCCACGACGACGAAACTGCCATCACCGCCGTCGCCGTCCTGCACCGGGCAGTCGACTGGTTCGCCAATCGCGGCGTCACCGTCGAGCGCGTGCTATCGGACAACGGCGGCGCGTACCGCTCGCATCTGTGGCGCAGTACCTGCGAGACCTTGTCGGTCACGCCGAAGCGGACGCGCCCGTACCGTCCTCAGACCAACGGCAAGGTTGAGCGCTTCCACCGCACCATGGCTGACGGGTGGGCCTACGCTCGCTGTTACCGCAGCGAGCAGGAACGACGCGATGCCCTCGCCGATTGGATTCACCAGTACAACCAGCACCGTCCGCACACGGCCTGCGGCAACCAGCCGCCCTTCTCACGGTTGACCAACGTCCCCGGTCAGTACAACTAGGCCCGCATCGCCGGTCCGCGAGCTCACGATCCGCGGCATCATCATCGGTGGGCTGATCACCCTCATCTTCACCACGGCGAACGTCTATCTCGGGCTCGGGGTAGGCCTGACCTTCGCAACCTCGATCCCCGCCGCGGTCATCTCGATGGCGATCCTGCGGTACTTCGCGAATCACTCGGTGGTCGAGAACAACATCGTGCAGACCATCGCCTCCGCGGCCGGTACGTTGTCCGCCATCATCTTCGTGTTGCCCGGTCTGGTGATGATTGGGTGGTGGACCGGCTTCCCCTATTGGACGTCGGTCGCGGTCTGCGCCGTCGGCGGCGTGCTCGGCGTCATGTACTCGATCCCGCTGCGCCGCGCCCTCGTCACCGGCTCCGACCTGCCCTACCCCGAAGGCGTCGCGGCCGCGGAGGTGCTGAAGGTCGGCGACACCAGCGAAGGCGCTGCGCAGAACCGCCGCGGCATCAAACCGATCCTCGCCGGCGGTCTCGGCGCAGCGGGCTTCTCCTTGCTCGCGGCGCTGAAGGTCGTCAGCAGCTCACTGTCCACGGCATTCAAGGTCGGCTCGGGCGGCACCATGATCGGGGCGAGCTTCTCGCTGGCGCTGATCGGCGTCGGGCACCTGGTCGGGCTGGCTGTCGGCCTGGCGATGCTCGTCGGCGTGCTGATCTCTTTCGGCGTCATCCTGCCGAACCGCAGCGCCGGCCAGGACGGCCCGATCGCGGACGTGACCGCCGCGGTGTTCTCCAGCGAGGTCCGGTTCGTCGGCGCCGGCGCGATCGCTATCGCAGCAGTGTGGACACTGCTGAAGATCATCGGCCCCATCTTCAAGGGCATCGCGGACTCGGCGGCGTCCGCCCGCGCACGCAAGGGCGGCGGCACGGTCGACGTCACCGAGCGCGACATCCCGATCAACATCGTCGCGATCGTGAGCGTGGCATCGCTGATCCCGATCGCGATGCTGCTGTGGGGGTTCACGAGCGGTACGGCGCTCGACGGCAGCAGCACCAGCCTGATCCTCATCAGCCTGGTGTTCGTGGTGATCATCGGCATGGTGGTCGCCTCGGTCTGTGGCTACATGGCCGGTCTGATCGGCGCCTCCAACAGCCCGACCTCCGGTATCGGCATCCTGATGGTGGTCGCGGGCGCGTTGCTGTTCCGGGCAACACACGGGTCGGGAGATGCCAACGAGACCACCGCGATGGTTGCCTACACCCTCTTCACCGCCGCCATCGTGTTCAGCATCGGCACCATCTCCAACGACAATCTGCAGGACCTCAAGACCGGTCAGCTGGTCGGCGCCACACCGTGGAAGCAGCAGGTAGCGCTGATCATCGGCGTCCTGTTCGGCTCGGCGATCATCCCGCCGGTGCTGGGGCTCATGCAGACCGCCTTCGGCTTCCAGGGCGCGCCGGGTGCCGGCGAGGACGCACTGGCCGCGCCACAGGCCGCGCTGATCTCCTCCCTCGCCGAGGGCGTCTTCGGCGGCTCGCTGGACTGGGGACTGATCGGGCTCGGTGCGCTGATCGGCGCCGCGATCATTGCGATCGACGAGATCCTCGGCAAGACGACGAACAACCGGTTCCGCCTGCCGCCGCTGGCTGTCGGCATGGGTATGTACCTGCCGATGGAGCTGACCGTGATGATCACCGTCGGTGCGCTCATCGGCTGGTTCTACAACCGGTGGGCCGAGCGCAGCGGTGGCAGCGCCGCGCGCAAGAAGCGCAGCGGGATCCTGTTGGCCACGGGGCTGATCGTCGGCGAGAGCCTGTTCGGCGTCGTGTTCGCCGGCATCGTCGCGGCGACCGGCGACGACGCGCCCCTGGCGTTGCTCGGCGACGGATTCGCGACCTGGGCGAACATCCTCGGCGTGCTGGTGTTCGTGGCGCTGATCGCGCTGCTGTATCGGCGCACCCAGCGCATCGGCTCCGAGGACGCAGACGAGCCGCAGCCCGTCCGCAACTGACCCAGCCTGACGAAAACTACGCAGATCCGGCACCCAACGTGCATAGTGCACTCAAGGTGCTGGATCTGCGTAGTTTTGTGCGGCCTTCAGCGGACCCTCGCCTCCGGGGTTGGCAGCCGGGCTAGGGGACGACGATGCCGCGCCCGCGCAGCGTCCCTTCGTGCATCCGCTCGTACACCGTCGGGGCGTCGTCCAGGCCGAAGGTCTCGGTCTCGACGTGGATCGCGCCGATTCGCGCCAGCTCGAAGACCTCCTCCAGCTCCGAGCGCGAGCCCCAGTACGGCGCCCGCACGCTCGTCTCGTAGCGCAGCGTGAAGAAGCCGACGGGAATGGTGCCCGGGCCGACCCCGACCATGACGATGTCCGACTCGAAGTGGACCATCTTGGCCGCGAGCGCGGCAGTGGCCTCGATGCCGACGAAGTCGAAGACCGCCGTGGCACCCAGCCCGCCGGAGATCCTCTTGATCTCAGCGATGGCCGACTCGTCCGAGGGAAGCGCATGGTCCGCGCCGACGTCGAGCGCGAGCTGGCGAGCAGACTCCTTGGGGTCGAGCGCGACGACGGTGGTCGCGGTCAGCGCCTTGAGGATCTGGACGCCCATGTGGCCGAGCCCGCCGGCGCCGATGACGACGGCCACCCGCCCGGGGATCAGCTTGGGCAGCGAAGGCTTGATGGCGTGGTACGGGGTGAGACCGGCGTCGGTCAACGCGACATTCTGTACCGGGTCGAGCTCGCCCAGCTTCACCAGGTGCCGTGGGCTGTCCACGATCATGTACTCGGCCATGGACCCGGGCGCGCCGAGTCCCGGCGGCAGGATGCCGCGCTCGGCGGCGTACCGGCAGTAGTTCTCCTTGCCCTGTTTGCAGGGGTGGCACAGCCCGCACCCCCAGGGTCCGTAGACCGCGACGCTCTCACCGATCTCGACCCCGCTCGCGCCCTCGCCGAGCTCCTCGACGATGCCGGCGCCCTCGTGGCCGAGGGTGAGCGGAAGGCCGTAGACATACTGCTCCTCAGGCAGCGACATGATGAACTCATCGGAGTGGCACGCCCCGGACGCCGTGATCCGCAGCAGCACCTCCCCGGGTCCGGGTTGCGGTTTTTCGATGTCGACGATCTGCGGTGGCTGGTTGATCTCGAGGTACTGGCACGCCTTCATGACCGATCCCTTTCGGAGGTGTCTGGCCGTTGCCCCTTCACGATATTGGCCGGGCCTGCCAAAGTCGCCCCACCGGCCGAGATCGGCAGTACGTCAGCCGGCCCGCTCGAGAGTGACCGTATAGCCGACGCCGACATCGGTCGTGGGCGTGGCGAACTCGGCTGGCTCGTCGAAGGTGACGGTGAACTCGGACTCCAGGTCGTTGAGGTTGATGCCACCGCCCGGGTTGCGCGGCGCCATCGGGTGGTCAGTGGAGATCACGACCGTCTCGCCGTCCACCGACTCGATGGTGATCTCGACGGCACTGAAGCCCTCGCCCATCGAGATCGAGGCGCCTTCGGCGACCTGCATGTCGGCGTCATCGTCCTCAGAGCTGGTGATGCGCAGGCGCAGGTCGGAATCGGATTCCGGGTCCGAGCCGCATCCGGTGAGCAGTACGCCGGCCGCCAGGAGCAGCAGGCTCACGATGGTTTTCGCACGAGTCGCCATGGCCCCACCCTACGACCGGCTCGGCCCCCGTCCTTCGTAGCCTGACTCCGACAAGTGGCGGATCCTGGTCGGCGACGACGCCCACGTGATGGACGAGCGGGCCGGCGCGATCCGGAGAACGCATACACGCAGCGGTTCTTCGACGAGCTCGTCGCGGACACCGGCTGGCAGCTCGGCAGTCTCTAGCCCTGCTAGAGTGAGCGAAGCCACGCGGGGTGCCCATCAGGGCTGAGAGGGACGCCGTCCCGACCCGTCGAACCTGATCTCGATCATGCGAGCGGAGGGATCGTGGCCGTGCCGCAGAGCACCCCTTTCACAGCTCGCGGAGGATGCGATGAGCTTCGCCGCCGAGCAGCGTCAACGCTGCGACCACCTGTTCCAGGCCTTCTACCAGCACCCTTTCCTACGCTCGCTCGCCGACGGCACCGCCAGCCGCGAGAGCGTGCTGCACTACGTCGGCCAGGACAACCAATATCTGACCGCGTTCATGCGTGGTTACGGGCAGGGCATCGCCCTGAGCCCGGATCGTGAGTGGGTGCGCTGGTTCCGCGACCAGATCACCTTCCTACTGGAGGACGAGACGCACCCGCATCACGTGATGTGCGAGGCGTTCGGCGTCCGGTACGAGGACGCCCAGGTGAGGAGGATGTCGCCGACAGCCCAGGCATACATCAACCACATGATGTTGGCCGGGCGCGACAGCCTCGGGGTGCTGATGGCGGCGCTGATGCCGTGCCCGTGGACCTACATCTGGGCCGCGCAACGCCAACAGAGCGAGGATCCCGTCGCCGTCGACAACCCCTTCCGCGGCTGGTGGGAGTTCTATGCCAGCCCTCAGACCGACCTGATCCTGCAGGACTTCACGCGCCGGCTCGACGCGCTCGCCGCGCAGGCCGGTCCGGCTGAACGCGAGCGGATGGCACTCGCGTTCGAGGACAGCTGCCATCACGAGATCCGGTTCTGGCAGATGGCCTGGACGCAGGAGACCTGGGACAGCTCGATCGACCTCGGCCGCAGCGTCCTAGCCTGAGCGCGCGTCGGACGGCGCCGGCCACAGCTCGTAGAAGTGATGGACCGGGCCGGCGCCGCCCCCGATCGACAGTTCACCGGAGCGCCGGAGCGCGCCGGTGAGCCACTGCTTGGCGTCGCGGACGGCGTCCGGCCACCCGGCCCGCTGCGGGCGAAGCGCCGCGATCGCCGAGGAGAGCGTGCACCCGGTGCCGTGCGTGTTCTCGGTGTCGATCCGGGGCGCGCTCAGCAGCTGCTCGCCACTCTCATCGACCCACACGTCGACGGCATCGGCTCCCAGAGCGTGCCCGCCCTTGAGCAGCACGCCTCGCGCGCCCAGATCACGCAGCGCTCGAGCCTGCTCGTACATCTGCTCGACGGTCGTCGCGGCATTCGCGTCGAGTAGCACCGCCGCCTCCGGCAGGTTGGGGGTGAGAACGTCGGCGTACGGCAGCATCGCCCGCACCGCGCCGATCGCGGACTCGTCGAGCAGCCGGGAGCCGGCCGCCGAGACCATGACCGGGTCGAGCACGACATTGCTCAGCCGCCCCTCGCAGATAAGCTCGGTGACCACCCGGGCGACGTCCGCCGTGGCCAGCATCCCGATCTTCACCGCGTCGAGCCGAACGTCGTCGACGAGCGTCTCGATCTGCTCGCGAACGAACTCCGGCGGGACGACGTGGACCCCGGTCACCCCTCGGGTGCTCTGCGCGGTCAGCGAGGTGAGGACGGCGCACCCGTACGCGCCGAGCGCGCTGAAGGTCTTCAGGTCGGCTTGGACGCCGGCGCCGCCGGAAGGATCGGACCCGGCGATCGTCAGCACGTGCGGGATCGCCGCCCGCGCGGCCGTCACTGGATCGCCTGCCACGCGGCGCCGAGCTGGCAAGCGGCCTGCCCCGGGTCGCTCGCGGCGCAGATCGCACTCACCACGGCGATCCCGTCAGCCCCACATCCGACAAGCTCCGGGACGCGAGAGGCGTCGATGCCGCCGATCGCGACGGCCGGAAGCGTCGCCATGCCGACCAGCTCGCGCAGACCTTCCGGGCCGAGGGTAGGGCCGTGATCGGCCTTGGTCGCGGTGGCCCAGACCGGCCCGATGCCGAGATAGTCGACGCTGCCCGGCGGGAGGTGAGCCGCCGCGCGCACCTGCTCCTCGGTGCTGGCGGACAGACCGAGCAGTGCGTCGGGGCCGAGCTCGGCGCGGGCCTCACCGACCGGCAGATCACCCTGACCGACGTGCGCGCCATCCGCGCCAATGGCTCTCACGAGGTGCACGCGGTCGTCGACCAGCAGTGGGACGCCGGTGCCGCGCAGCACCTGAGCGACCTCTCGCCCGAGCGCGACGAACTCGGCGTCGGTGGCGTGGTGGTCGCGCAGCTGGACGACGGTCACGCCACCGTCCACCGCGGCGCGGACGGTCTGCGCCACACCGCGGCCGGCGGACATGACGGTGTCGGTGACGAGATAGAGCGACAGGTCGATCGACGGGCGGCTCATCGCAGCGCCACCCGGTCGGTCAGCGCGTCACCGTCGAGCAGGTACAGCTCGTCGAGCAGGGCGACGGCGAAGCTCCCCGGCCCACGGCTCGCAGACGCCGCGGTCTCTGCGGCAAGTGTCAGCGCAGTCGTCGCGGTGGCCGCAGCCACCAGCCGGTCGTCACAGACCGCCGCACACGCTGCCATCAGGGCGCCGAGGGCGCACCCGACGCCGGTCACCTTGGTCATCCACTCGTGCCCGTGCGGGACGCGGACCACCCGCTCTCCGTCGATCAGCCAGTCGACCGGCCCGCTGACCGCCACCACGGTGCCGAACCGCTCGACGAGCGTCCGAGACGCCGCCTGGGCGTCCTCGGTGGCGTGCGCCGCCTCGGGGCCCTTGCCGCCCCCGCCGAGCCCGGCAAGGCCGATGATCTCCGAGGCGTTGCCGCGGATGATCGCCGGCACGGCCGCATCGATGAGCTCGTGGGCCACGCCTTCGCGCCAGGGCAGCGCACCGGCGCCGATGGGGTCGAGCACCCACGGCGTCCCCGCGGTGGCAGCGCCGGCGACGGCGGCACGCATCGCGTCCGCGGTCTCGGCGTACGGCGTGCCCATGTTGATCAGCAACCCACCGCTGGCGGCGGCAAAGTCGCCGGCCTCGCGTGGGTTGTCGACCATGGCGGGCACCGCGCCGGAGGCGAGCAGCACGTTCGCGGTCAACGGTGCCACGACGATGTTGGTGATGCACTGAACGAGCGGCCCGGTGTCCCGGACGGCGTCCCAGCAGGTGCCGAGATGCGCAGCCTCGAGGGCGGGTGCGACGGATGGAGATGTGCCGGACAAGGCGACGTCCCTTCGCTAGTACGAGCTAGATCAGGTTCAACGGGTGTGCTCTCAGCCGCCTGGGCGGCACCCCGCGTCGCCGTCCACTCTAGTGCGCCGGCGGCGGACGGGTCGCGCGGCAGCGATCGATCTCGCCGTACGATCGGGCCATGACCGATCGCGCGCAACAGCAGGAGATCATCGAGGAGCTGCAGGTCGTCCAGGACTTCGACGTCGAGCGAGAGACCGAGCGCCGAGTCGGATTCCTCGTCGACTACCTCCGGACGACGGGGCTCAAGGGCTACGTGCTGGGGATCTCCGGCGGCGTCGACTCCTCGGTCGCCGGGCGCCTGGCGCAGCTGGCCTGCGAGCGCGCCCGCGGCGAGGGGCTGGATGCCCGCTTCATCGCGATGCGCCTGCCCTATCACGTCCAGAAGGACGAGGACGACGCCCAGCGAGCGCTGCAGTTCATCGCGCCGGACGAGTCGACCACCGTCAACATCGGGCCCGCCACCGACGCCATGTGGGAGGCCGTGATGAGCAGCGACGCGACTCCCGACGAGTCGACGCTGACCGAGTTCGTGAAGGGCAACGTCAAGGCCCGGCAGCGAATGATCGCCCAGTTCACCGTCGCGGGCGCGCGCGGGATGGTCGTCATCGGCACCGACCAGGCGGCCGAGGCAGTCGTCGGGTTCTACACCAAGTTCGGTGACGGGGCCGCCGACGTCCTCCCCCTGGCCGGTCTACCCAAGCGGCGGGTCCGCGAGATCGGCACGCATCTCGGCGCCTCGAAACAGCTGATCGAGAAGATCCCGACCGCCGACCTCGAAAGCGACAAGCCGCTGCTCGCTGACGAGCAGGCGCTGGGAGTCTCCTACCACCACATCGACGACTACCTGGAGGGCAAGGAGGTGCCGGCGGAGGCCGAGCAGACGATCGTCGACTGGCACCGGCGTACCGCGCACAAGCGCGCCCTGCCCGTGAGCCCGCAGGACTTCGAGCAGTCTCACTAAGCCGGGCGCGGGTCCTAGGGCATGCCCAGCTGCCGGGCCAGTGCCGCGCCGAGGGCGGCGATGACCGCCACGCCGATGAACGGCACGCGCAGCCTGATCGCGACGATCGCCAGCAGGACGCCGACGACCCGGGCGTCGCCCACGATCCGCTCACCGGAGCCGAAGGTCTGGGTCGCGGCGAGCGCCGCTAGCAGCCCGATCGGCAACAGCATGGCAACACGGCGCACGGACGGCGAGTCGAGCGCTCGCTCGGGGATCGACATTCCGGCGTACTTCAGCAGATAGCAGCCGAGGCAGGCGACCGCGATGCCCAGCCACATCACCGGTCATCACCCGGGCCCGGTGCGCTCGGGTCGTCCTTGGTCATCGGGACCGGACCCGCCTCGGGTGTCCCGCGGGCAATGAGCGCGAAGATCCCGACCGCCGCCGCGGCGACGATCACCGGCAGCCCCGCAGGCACCACCGGGATGACGAGGAGGGCCACGGCCGCGCCGATCAACGCAGTGAGCCAGGCCGTGCGGCTGGTCAGCCGGGCGGCGAACAGGAAGATGAAGGCAGCGGGCGCCACCGCATCGAGCCCGAGCGCCTGGGGGTCCGGGAGGGAGCCGGCCGCAACCGCACCGACCAGCGTGCCGAGATTCCACAGCACGTAGATCGCGAGGCCCGTCGACCAGAACGCGAGCCGCTTAAGGCGAACGTCGTCCTCGCCCATCGACATCGCCGTGGACTCGTCGATCACGACCTGCGCGGCGACCAGCTTGCGGCCGCCACGCACCCGCAGCACCGGGGCCAACGTCAGCCCGTACAGCGTGTTGCGCGCGCCGAGCAGGATCGCCGCCGCCGCTCCCGCCAGCGGCGCGCCACCCCCAGCGATGACGCCGACGTACGCGAACTGCGACCCGCCGGTGAACATCGCCAGCGACAGGACACACGTCTGTAGCAGGCTCAACCCGCTGGTGACGCCGAGCGCCCCGAACGTCAGGCCGTAGGCACCGGTGACCAGGCCCATGACGACGCCGTTACGCAGCACCCGGCTGCGATCGGCGCGGTCGAGGTCGGCGGTCACCCGAGCACGGTACCGGCGCGCGTCGACTGCGAGCCCGGGGACCACCCCCGGTCTGGTGACGTGACCGAATTGAGACGGTGAGGTTGTCCATTCAGGCCTTGACGCCACCTGCCGCGTACACCATTGTTCTCACCACTCGCCCGGCGGCCTGCTGCTGGACGACGGCACATCGTCGACTCACAGAGGGAGACCCACCCCATGAGCCCCACTCTCAAGCGTCTGGTCGTCGTCCTCGTCGCAACGACCCTCGCGATCGCCGGCTGCTCGTCGAGCAGCTCGAACGATGGTTCCTCGGGTGAGGGCGGCGGCACGTTCGAGGGCGACACCGTCACCCTCGGCCTGGTCGCCGAGCCCGCCTCCCTCGACTTCACCAGCACCGACGGCGCGGCGATCCCGCAGCTGCTGCTGGACAACGTGTACGAGACGCTCGTGACCGTCGATGAGAACGGCGAGTTCCAGCCGGGCCTCGCGACGTCCTGGACGATCAGCGACGACCGCCTGACCTACACCTTCACGCTCACTGACGAGGCGACGTTCACCAACGGGCAGCCCTTTACCGCGGACGACGCGAAGTTCTCCATCGAGCGCGTGAAGACCGCCTGGACGACGAAGCTGAAGTCGCAGATGGACGTCGTCGAGTCGGTCACCGTCAACAGCCCCACCGAGCTGGTCGTGAAGCTGAGCCAGCCCTCGAACTCGTGGCTGTTCAACATGACCACCCGGATCGGTGCCATGTTCAGCCAGACCGGTGTCGACGACCTCGCCAACACTCCGGTCGGCACCGGGCCGTACACCTTCGACTCGTGGCAGCGCGGTGACCAGATCACCCTCGAGCGCAACGACGACTACTGGGGCGACGCGCCGCACTTCAAGACTGTGGTCTGGAAGTACTTCAAGGACGCGACCTCGATGAACAACGCCATGCTCGGCGGCAACATCGACGTCGTCACCACGGTGCAGGCGCCGGAGGCGCTGGACCAGTTCACCGACGGACCGAAGGCCGACGGCTTCCAGGTCATCGAGGGCACGACCAACGGCGAGGTGGTGCTCTCGTTCAACCAGACCCAGGGCCCGCTGGCCGACGTCAAGGTCCGCCAGGCGATCCGGTACGGAATCGATCACCAGAAGCTGCTGGAGAACTGCTGGGCCGGCAAGGGCGAGCTGATCGGTTCGCTCGTTCCGCCCACGGACCCGTGGTACGAGGACCGCACCGGTGACTTCCCGTACGACGAGGCCAAGGCCAAGCAGCTGCTCGCCGAGGCCGGCCAGCCCAACCCGACGCTGCGGTTGCGGATCCCGTCGCTGCCGTACGCCCAGTCCTGCGGCCCGGAGGTTCAGTCCCAGCTGTCGAAGATCGGCATCGACGTCCAGATCGACACCCTGGAGTTCCCGGCGGCGTGGATCAAGACCGTCATGACCGATAAGGACTTCGACATGTCGATCGTGGCGCACGTCGAGCCGCGCGACATGCCGGCCCTGTTCGCGAACCCGGCGTACTACACGTCGTACGACAGCGCGCAGGTCCAGCAGCTGATCACCGAGGCCGACAGCGGCACTGAGGAGGAGCAGGTCTCGAAGATGAAGGAGGCGGCGAAGGTCATCTCGCAGGACGCCGCGGCCGACTTCCTGTTCCTGATCCCGAACCTGATCGTGGCCAAGAACGGCATCGACGGCCTGCCGAAGAACCTGATCGGCGAGTCGCTGCGCGTCTACGAGCTCACCGCCTAGCTTCGGTAGTCGGCTCTGAGCTCCGCGCTCGGCACGAATTACCCAGTCAGCGGCGGGGCGGGCCTCCCCCCCGGGGCCCCCCCCCCCGCCCTTGTGGGTCGTGCCCGGGGGCCCGCCGCGGGCGGGCGCCGGCGGCGGCGGGGTCGGCGCTCGCCGTGGCGGGGATGACGGGGAGGGCGCGCTGCGGCTCGGCGGCGTGGCCGCAGGGGACGCCCCACGCCAGGTCGGGCGCGGCGACGCGGATGCCGGGGTCGGCCGCGATCGCGGGCAGCCCCGTGGCGCGCACGGCCTCACGTGCCTTCAGCAGCGCATTGTCCTCGAAGGT